>NZ_JBFRPB010000063.1:0-28347 GCF_041471785.1 Vibrio sp. 10N.261.51.C6
CTTTACGGGGTCACTTCAAAATCTAAGGTCGATTTTGAGGCTTTTTAGTCTGAGTCAAACACCCAATTATCTAGAATCAAGCATTATCTAAAACGAATCTAGAGATTCAACGCCCATATTAAACAGCGTAAACGCATAAATATCGGCAGTGAGATCGATCGCTTTACTCAGTGGCATTCCGGCGCCATGGCCCGTATTTACGTCGATACGTATCATCACAGGCGCACTACCTTCATGCTTATCTTGTAGCTCTGCAATGAACTTATAAGAGTGTGCGGGCACCACGCGGTCATCATGATCCGCGGTCGTGACCAAAGTTGCTGGGTAGTCGACACCGCGCACAACGTTATGAACCGGAGAGTAACCAAGCAGGTATTCGAACATCTCTTTGTTTTGCGCGGAGGTACCATAGTCGTACGCCCAACCTTCGCCAGACGTAAAGGTATGGTAACGCAACATATCTAGCACCCCAACAGCAGGCAGAGCCACTTGGAAAAGCTCCGGCCTCTGTGTCATACACGTACCCACCAGCAATCCACCGTTAGAGCCGCCACGAATCGCCAACTTGTCACTACTAGTATAGTTCTCGGCGATTAAGAACTCTGCTGCAGCGATAAAGTCATCAAACACATTCTGCTTTTGCTGCTGAGTACCCGCTTTATGCCACGCCTTACCGTACTCACCGCCGCCTCTCAGGTTGGGAACTGCGTACACGCCACCTAATTCCAACCAACTGCCCACCGTCCCCGAGAAAGAAGGCGTTAGGCTGACATTAAAGCCGCCATAGGCGTACAACATGGTTGGGTTATTACCGTCCAGTTTTAGTCCCTTCTTATAAGAGATAAGCATCGGAACCTGAGTGCCATCTTTTGAGGTATAAAAGACCTGTTTAGACTCAAACTTATCCGATTCAAACGGTGACTCAGAGCGCTGATAAACTTCTGAACTGCCCGACTCAATATCAAAAGAGAAAATGGTTGGCGGCGTAACATAGTTGGTAAAGGTGTAATAAAGCTGAGTTTGCTCTTTCTTACCACCTAAGCCACTGGCCGTTCCCAACCCAGGTAAATGGATTTCACGAACTAGGTTGCCTTGGTAATCCAGCTGCTCAATTTTCGACACCACATCCACCATGTAGTGAGCAAACAAGTGGCCACCACCAGTGCTGATATCTAACGGCTGTGGCTTTTCAGGAATGATTTCGAGCCACTGTTGACTGCTAGTATCAAAGCTCACCACCTTGCCATTAGGCGCATCGAGATTGGTGTATAGAATGAAGGTCTCATCTTGGTTATCGATGAGATAAGTGTCGCTATCCACATGATCAATCAGCGTGTTCAGCGATTGTTCCTCTGAACCTAAATCGATATAGAACAGTCTGTTACCCGATGTCGACTCTCGCCCTAGAATGGTCAAGTAACGGTCGTCTTCGGTGGTGTAACCCGACACATAGCGGTGCTGCTCGGCGTTATTCTCACCAAAAACCACTTTGTCGTTGGCTTGCTCTGTACCCAACTCATGGAAGTAAAGTTTGTGCTGTTCGGTACGTGCAGAAAGCTGGCTGCCGTCTGGCTTGTCGTAACTAGAGTAATAAAAGCCGCGATTACCTAACCAAGAAATACCGGTAAATTTAGCGTCTGTGATTTCGGCTTCAAGCTGCTGTTTAGTCTCGGTATCAATCACAAAGATCTTGCGCCAGTCGCTACCACCCTCTGAAATACTGTACGCCACTAGGCTGTAATCTTTAGAAAACGACACCGCACCCAGTGATGTAGTGCCGTCTTCCGAGAAGGTATTGGGATCTAGGAAGACTTCAACCTGTTGCCCCTCTTTCTGACGATAGAGAATACTGTGGTTCTGCAGACCATCATTCTTATAGAAATAGGTATAATCACCTCGCACAAACGGCTGCGAGCTCTTTTTGTAGTCTTGTGCTTTTGCCAGTCGCTCTCTCAGTTCCGCGCGATACGGGATTTGAGCGAGGTAATCAAACGTGATTGCGTTTTGACTCGCCACCCACTTCGCGGTCTCGTCACTTCTGTCGTCTTCTAGCCAACGATATGGGTCTTCGATTATCTGACCAAAGTAGTCATCGCTGACGATCTGTTTATTGGTGATTGGATATGGATACTCTTTTAAATAGCTCATCGTGATCCTTATTAAAAATAGTGAGAAATCGTCAAGTAGCGCGTTCTGATATGTTCAATCAATAACTTAATCTTGTTTGGTGGCTGGCGAGTAAAAGGGTACACCGCATAAATTCCCAACTTTTTGCCTACCAAATCAGGGAAAATATCCACCAGCTGACCATTGCGAATGTCGTGATAAACCAGACAACGTGGTACGTACGCCACACCATGCCCACCCAGCGCCGCTTTTCTTAACGCGGTCGCATTGTCAGTCGAAAAAGAGCCCGCAACACGCACGATATATTTGTCATTGTCGGTACAGCCATCTTTACTATGCAGAAACTGCCATTCGCTAGCACCCGTTGTTTGATAGGCGTATTGCAAGCAATTGTGCTGCACTAAATCTTTAGGCAGCATCGGCTTACCGTTCTTAGCAATATAAGACGGCGAAGCGCACACCACCCATTGTGAATCCAATATATGACGAGCAATGAGGCTTGAATCTTCCAAGTAGCCGGTTCGAATGACCAAGTCGAGACCATCTTCAACCAAATCAACAAATCGATTGTTAAGAGACATATCGACCGTTAAACCTGGGTGCATATTACAAAACTCGGCCACAGCGTCTGCGAGAATCAAATCTCCGGAGATAGTAGGCACTGACATTTTGATATGACCACTGACATTTTCACCAAAGCCTGAAACTGCGTCCATAGCCTCTTGAGCCGCCTGCTTCACATTTTTGGCTCCGTGTAACATTGCCTTACCCGCCTCGGTAAGCGTCAATTTACGCGTGGTTCGATATAATAGCTGCACGCCAATCTCTTCTTCCAAACGCGCAATTCTCTTACTAACTACCGAATTTGTTAGGTTATTTTGTTCTGCCACCTTACTAAAACTACCCAGCTCTACTACCTGTGAAAACAGGATCAAATCGTCTGCTCGCATTTGATTATGTCAATTTTGGAATTAATTATTTTCATTATTTCCCTATATCAATAAAAAATAAAGGGGTAAATTCACGCCAAGTTAACAAAACAATTACAAAAACAGTCATTCCAATTACAAGATTCGCCTAAAGAAGGTTCCCGTTTAGAGGCCAAAGCGATTCAAATAATGACAAACCATAACGTGATCTTTACTTCAAACATGAACGTTTGAAAACAGTACGAGGAAGTACCCATGAGTGAAACTCTACTAGCCCTATTGGCATTTTCACCAATAGTTGTTGCAGCGATTCTGCTGGTTGGCCTTAACTGGCCTGCAAAAAAAGCGATGCCTGTGGCATTTGCCTTAACCGTTGCTATCGCCCTATTCGCATGGGATATGTCTAGCACTCGCGTGCTGGCTTCTGTATTCCAAGGCTTCGGCATTACCGTGTCGGTTCTCTGGATTGTGTTTGGCGCCATCTTCTTATTAAACACTTTGAAACACACCGGAGCTATCACCACCATCCGCAACGGATTTACTGACATATCAGCAGACCGTCGTGTACAAGCGATCATCATTGCTTGGTGTTTTGGTTCATTCATTGAGGGCGCATCTGGCTTCGGCACACCCGCTGCAATCGCCGCTCCCTTACTCGTTGCAATCGGCTTCCCAGCATTAGCTGCGGTACTGATGGGCATGATGATTCAATCTACGCCGGTATCGTTTGGCGCGGTTGGTACACCTATCATTGTTGGCGTAAACAAAGGTTTGGATACGCACAACATCGGTGAAAGCCTGATTGCCAATGGTTCAACATGGGATGCTTATCTACAACAAATCACGTCAAGCGTTGCGCTAATTCATGCTTCTGTTGGTGTGATGATGCCTGTATTGATGGCAATGATGCTGACTCGCTTCTTCGGTAAGAACAAAAGCTGGACTGAAGGTCTTGATATCCTGCCATTCGCACTGTTCGCAGGTGCCGCTTTCACTATTCCTTACGCACTAACAGGTGTTTTCCTAGGCGCTGAATTCCCATCACTGATTGGTGGTTTGGTTGGCCTTGCGATTGTTGTAACAGCAGCAAAACGCGGCTTCCTAGTACCTAAATCAAAATGGGATTTTGAGAGCGAAGACAAGTGGCCTGCAGAATGGCTAGGTTCTCTGAAAATCGACCTTGACGACAACAATCAAGGCCATAAGAAGATGAGCATGGCGATGGCATGGGCACCATACGTGCTGCTAGCGGTGACCTTGGTTGCGAGCCGCGTGAGCCCTGAATTCAAAGGCCTACTGAAGAGCGTTAGCCTATCGTTCAGCAACATCCTTGGTGAAACCGGTGTGAGCACTGCGATTCAGCCTCTGTATCTACCGGGCGGTATCTTGGTCTTCGTCGCGCTGGTTGCTGTTCTCATGCAATCTCGCAGCGCAACGCCACTGGCTAAAGCCTTCGGTGAATCGAGCAAGACTCTGATTGGCGCAGGCTTTGTGTTGGTGTTCACCATCCCAATGGTTCGTATCTTCATTAACTCTGGTGTGAACGGCGCAGATTTAGCAAGTATGCCCGTAACCACGGCAAACTTCGCAGCTGACCTCGTTGGTAGCGCATTCCCAGCATTGAGTGCAACGGTTGGTGCGTTAGGTGCCTTCATTGCAGGTTCGAACACCGTTTCAAACATGATGTTCAGCCAGTTCCAATTCGAAGTAGCGCAGACTCTGACTATCTCTAGTGCGGTGGTTGTTGCTCTACAAGCCGTTGGTGCAGCAGCAGGTAACATGATTGCGATTCACAACGTGGTAGCCGCATCGGCGACCGTAGGCTTGTTAGGACGCGAAGGCGCAACACTACGTAAGACTATCATCCCAACGTTCTACTACTTGGTGATGACCGGAATCATCGGCCTAGTGGTTATCTACGGCTTCAAAATGACAGACGCACTTATGTAAACCATAAGTCGTTACAAAAGCACTTGGCGTTAGTACTCAATTCCCCGACTGTAACACCGTCTAATAAGACAGTTGATGAGTTTCGGAATGGATACTAAAACACATCAACACCCACGGGTATTAACGCCATTTTCCCGAATTAAAGCAGCCCAAACCAAGCTCTCAAAGAAGAGCAACATCCCAAGAATTTAGGACTGAAATTATGATCATATCCGCATCGACTGATTACCGCGCCGCAGCAAAAGCGAAATTACCACCGTTTCTTTTCCACTACATTGACGGTGGCTCTTACGGAGAACATACCCTACGTCGCAACACGGCTGACCTAGCTGAGATTGCGCTAAAACAACGCGTACTCAACGACATGTCGGACCTAAATTTGGAAACCGAACTATTTGGCGAGAAGCTAGCGATGCCAATCGCACTGGCGCCTGTTGGTTTAACGGGTATGTACGCAAGACGCGGTGAAGTACAAGCAGCAAAAGCCGCCGACAACAAAGGCATCCCTTTTACCATGTCGACCGTGTCGGTATGTCCGATTGAAGAAGTTGCACCTAAGATTGAACGCCCAATGTGGTTCCAACTTTACGTGTTAAAAGACCGTGGCTTCATGAAGAACGTTCTTGAACGCGCTAAAGCCGCTGGCGTCACAACACTGGTCTTCACCGTGGATATGCCCGTACCCGGCGCTCGCTACCGTGACATGCACTCAGGAATGAGTGGTCCAAATGCAGCAGTACGCCGCGTATTCCAATCTATGCGTCATCCTAGCTGGGCAGTTGATGTCGGCTTACTGGGTAAACCACACGACCTAGGCAACATCTCTACTTATCGTGGTTCTCCTACCAAGCTGGAAGACTACATCGGTTGGTTAGGTGATAACTTCGACCCGTCGATTTCATGGAAAGATCTAGAGTGGATTCGTGATTTCTGGGACGGTCCAATGGTCATCAAGGGCATTCTTGATGAAGAAGATGCAAAGGATGCGGTGAGATTTGGCGCAGACGGCATTGTGGTTTCAAACCACGGCGGCCGCCAGCTTGACGGCGTTCTATCAAGTGCCAAAGCGCTGCCTTCGATTGCTGATGCAGTTAAAGGCGACACCAAAATTCTGGTCGACTCTGGCATTCGTACTGGCTTGGATGTGGTTCGAATGATGGCATTGGGCGCAGACTGCACCTTGCTTGGCCGTTCTTTCGTTTACGCATTAGCAGCGCAAGGACAAGCCGGCGTTGAGAATCTACTCGACCTTTACGACAAAGAGATGCGCGTTGCGATGACATTAACAGGCGCGAGGACAATCAAAGACTTAACCCGTGAATCTTTGGTGGGGCTAGATTAAGTCCGTTGATTCACTGTAATGCTTTGGTCTACTTAGACCGAAGTTCAATCGGTGTCACAGCAATTCCACTGCCGTTGTGACACCGTTTAAGCACTGGAAAATAAAATAAAAAAACAAAAAAGCAAATCAGTGCCAAATAAGAAGCACAAGGAAGCAAAGATGGAGACAAACACATCCCATGAGCGAGTAATCGACGCCAAAGCTTATCAGCAGCTTGAATCGATACTGGCTCAAAGAATAGAAACAGAACGCATTGTCACGCAAGAGGCAAAGCGCTTGGCTTACGGCACCGATGCGAGTTTCTATCGCTTGGTACCGAAAATGGTTCTAAGGCTAAAAAACTTAGACGAAGTGATATTTACCATTCAAAGCTGTCGCGAACTGGGCATTCATTTTACCTTTCGCGCTGCGGGTACCAGCCTTTCAGGCCAAGCCGTTTCAGACTCGGTACTTATTACTCTGACCGACGACTGGCGTGGCCATGAAATCGTCGACAACGGCAATCAGATTATCCTTCAACCGGGTGTGATTGGTGCTGATGCTAACAAATACCTCGCCCCTTTCCAACGTAAAATCGGCCCAGACCCAGCCTCTATCAACACCTGTAAAATTGGCGGTATTGCCGCGAACAACGCCAGCGGTATGTGTTGTGGTACTGCGCAAAACTCCTATCGCACCGTCGAGAGCATGAAAATCGTATTTAGTGATGGTTCCCTGCTTGATACGGCAGATAACGCCAGCGTTGAAGCTTTCAAGCAATCACACAAAACGTTGTTTGAAGGCATTATTGATTTACACAGACAGACTAGCTCAAATCAAGAACTGGCAGACAGAATCCGCCACAAGTACCGTCTTAAAAACACCACCGGCTACGCGCTCAATGCATTGGTCGATTACCACGACCCAATTGAGATCATAAAACACCTGATGATTGGCTCAGAAGGCACACTAGGCTTCATAGCCGAGATCACTTACAACACGGTGATTGAACACCCGAACAAAGCTTCAGCGCTATTGGTGTTTGCCGACATCGAGCAAGCAAGTAAAGCCGTAACTACATTATCCAAAACTCCGGTTGCAGCCGTTGAGTTGATGGACGGCAGGGCGCTACGTTCTGTCGCGGATAAACCGGGTATGCCTGCGTTTATGCCAAACCTAGATTTAGAAGCGGCGGCTATTTTGGTGGAATCACACGCCAGCTCCCAGCAGGACTTAGATTTACAATGTAAATCAATTTTGGATGCATTGACTGAATACACAATTGTTGAATCAGTCCCTTTCACGTCCGATCCGAAGACAGTCGCGACTCTGTGGGGCATCCGAAAAGGCATGTTCCCAGCAGTTGGGGCCGTTCGTGAAGTTGGCACAACCGTTATCATCGAAGACGTGGCTTTCCCTGTTGAAAACCTGGCTAACGGTATTCGAGAGCTGCAAGAGTTGTTCGATAAATACGACTACAGCGAAGCGATCATTTTCGGCCATGCACTCGAAGGCAACCTTCATTTTGTGTTTACCCAAGGCTTCGACAGCCAAGAAGAGATCGACCGTTACGGCGGTTTCATGGATGACGTTGCCGAGCTAGTTGCAGTGAAGTATCAAGGTTCACTGAAAGCGGAACACGGCACGGGCCGAAACATGGCACCTTATGTGGAATTGGAATGGGGCAAAGATGGCTATGCCTTGATGCAACAGATCAAAGCGCTGTTTGACCCAGAAAGGCTGCTCAACCCCGGCGTTATCATCAACGACAATCCAAATTCCCACATCACCGACCTAAAACCAATGCCTGCTGCCGACGACCTTGTTGACCGCTGTATTGAGTGTGGATTCTGTGAGCCTGTTTGTCCGTCTCGTACCTTAACTCTATCGCCACGCCAACGTATCGTGCTGTACCGCGAGTTACAACGCCGCCGAGCTGCGGGTGAAGAGATAGAAGCAAGCGAACTAGAGAAAACCTTTGAATACCAAGGCATTGATACCTGCGCCGCAACCGGCCTGTGTGCCGAACGTTGTCCAGTGGGAATCAACACCGGTGATTTGATTAAAAAGCTTCGTATTGCCAAGTACGAGAAATTTACGCCAATCGCTAAGTGGACAGCGGATCATTTCTCGACCACTACAAAACTCACCAAGGCTGGCCTCAAAACCAACCAAGTAGCGAGCAAAGTATTAGGCGCAAATACTGTCGGCAAGCTAACTAACGGCTTGCGCTCTATCACCAAAGGCGCGACGCCGGTTTGGATGCCTGAGATGCCGCAATCCAATAGTCACACGCTAGTCTCATCACCAGTGACGGCAGAAAACTCAAGCAATCATAAGAAAGTGGTTTACCTCCCTTCGTGTGCCAGTCGAACCATGGGGCAACAAAGTGATGCGGGCGACCAACGTCCTCTTACTGAAGTGACCATGTCTTTGCTCAACAAGGCAGGATTCGAGGTAATTCTACCGAAGAAGCTAGATGACCAATGCTGTGGTATGCCTTACGACAGCAAAGGAATGACCGACTTAGCACAGTCGAAGGCTCAGCAGTTGGAAGAAGTGCTATGGCAAGCCAGTCGTCAGGGTGAATACCCAATATTGATGGATACCAGCCCATGTGCTAAACGCAGTATTGAACAGTTCACCAAGCCATTAGAGGTGTTAGAGCCAACAGGGTTTGTGAATCAATATTTGCTTGAACATCTGACGCTTGAGCCACTGAAAGAGACCGTGATGCTGCATGTCACTTGTAGCTCTCGCCGAATGGGCTTAGAAGGCGCGATGTTAAACCTCGCTAAGGCCTGTACTGAAGAAGTGATTGTTCCAGAGCATATTCAATGTTGTGGCTGGGCGGGTGACAAAGGCTTCACTACACCAGAGCTGAATGAGGCGGCGGTACACCCACTCAAGGAACAAGTACCGAGCAACTGTACTCGTGGTTTCAGTAACAGCCGAACCTGTGAGATAGGTTTATCACACCACAGTGGCATTCCATATCAGTCAATCTTGTACTTGGTGGACGAAGTGGCGCAGTAGCTTTATTCAAAGTTCATAGCAACGAGCTCTAGCTTGAAACGAAAAATGGCAGCCCAATCAGGCTGCCATTTGTTTGTTCAATTTAAACCGTATTACCGAGCTAGATATTGCTGAGCTAGCGGTTACGGAGCTAAGCTCATCAACTCTTCTGGCGAGTAGTGTTCTGCTTCTGCGCCTTTGGCGATCAGATCAATCACTTGGAAGTCGCTCATATCACCAAATTCTTTGGTCAAGTAATCACGAAACGCTTTTTCATTCGGCCATTTTCCTCGCACGATATAGCCATCTTCTTTGTCGAAATCTTCCGTCTCAAAGAAAGAAAAGTCGGTAATACCAATATTGTGGCAATACAAAACGAGATACATGTTGAATCCTTTACACTTAACTAGGGCCTGTTTAACTTTCGAGCCAATCAAAAAGCGTCTCTAAAAAGCAGGGCTAAGGTTACAACATAAATGCTAAATCGAATACCCAATCGGATCGTCAATTTAGAAACCTCAGCGACCGGATCTTTACGTTAGTCATCAAACATCATGTTAATGGCTGCACCCAACAAGATCAGCCCAACAATTGGCCCCATGACTGCTAATGGCGCGCGCTCAATGTATGGAAGGTTCTCTGCGATCATCAAACCCCATTCAGGTGTTGGTGGCTTTGCCCCTAATCCGATGAAGCTCAGCGAGGTCAGACTTAGAGTGATAACCGGTAGCCTCAACATCGCGTGTCTTAACAACGGTGGCAACACATACGGAAGCAAGTAGAAACGGAAGATTCTAAGCTTACTGGTGCCCCATAGTGGCGCGAGGTGTGTATAAGGTTGAGCCTTGGCTTCTACGATCAAGCTTGAGCAGTGTGCAGCTAGCGGCGCCCACGACACCAATACAATCGCGATTAATGCGCTGTTCGGATTCATCCCCGTTAAGCCTGCAACAAGCAAGCCTGCAATGATGTATGGGATACCCTTAGTGATCTCGATAAGGCCTTGGCTAAAGCGGGTGTTGAAACCCATGATGATGCCCGTCACCAAGCTCAAGAAGGTTGCCAAGATACCCGCTTGGAAGGTCGCGACCATACCAGAACCGATTCTCGCTAACAGGTCTCGCCCAATGCCATCGGCTCCCAAAGGTGCTTGCCAACTCGGTGATGCCAAGCGTGCGAATTGGCTAGTGTATGGGTCTCGGAATGCAGCCCATACAACGATAGCAATTAGGAAAGAGAAGATCGCAAAAGCAGTGACACGTTTAGCTCGATTCTGGGTAAAACGAAACGAAGAGTGGCTACTGATGAGCTTGCCGCTTTTCAGGCTATGGCCAAGAATCAATTGCTGAACAAACAAACTCATGCTGCTCACGGCAATTGAAAATAGCAGCAACACCAATAAGCCGCCTTGCAGCGTTGGTAAGTCTTGCGCCTTGGCTGCACCAAGAATCATGCGCCCGATACCCGGAATCGAAAAGATAAGCTCAACCGCGACTGCGCCACCAGTTAAGCCAATCACGATCATCGCGATTTGCGGGATCAGACTGCTCAGCGCTCTTTTCAGCGCAAAGCGAATAATTTGATTGGAATGAACGTTGGCACTGAGCCAAGTGATCACCCAAGGTTCATTGAGAACGCGTTGTAAACTGTCTCTGAGTAGGCGACTAAACAGGCCACTGGCAGGCAATGCAAGCGCTAAGCTCGGTAGCCAGATGTCTTGCCAACCTTGCCAACCATACGGCGGCAGCCAACCTAACCAGATAGAGAACACCAGTATTAATACCGAGGCCACTACGTACTCTGGCAACGATATTAATACCGTACTTAAACTGCTGTAGCTCTGCCCCAGCTTGCCCTTCTTCCAACTGCGTAAGGTGGCAAGCAGGCCTGCACCACACAGTACGAAAGTCATCACCAGTGCGCTAGACATCAAAAACAGAGATGTAGACGCTGTTTTTTGAATACCTAGTGCAACCGAAGAACCATCAATCCATGATTCACCTAGATCACCTGAAAAAGCACTTCCTACCCAGTCGAGCAGGCGCTCAATGGCTGAACGGTCAAGCTGAAGATCAGCGCGTACCGCCGCTAAAGCTTCAGGCGTAAGCAGGTGTTGTTGCCCCGCCCTAGCCCGCAGAATAGATTGGCTTGGATCGATGCCTGCAATGTCAGGCATCAAACCAACAAGAATCACCACCACAATCAGTGAGGCGATTCTTGATAGCCAAGGCGTCAAGATAAATAGAGTTCGACGCAGAGTCTCAGCAGATAACATTTATTTAGTTAGCCTGTGTTGCCGGGTTAACTTGTGTCGTTTGATCAACCAAGCGACGTTCACTTGGGTCACGAACGACATTGCTTACACGCTCACTTTCACCTTGAATCACACGTTCGTGAAGCAGTGGAATCGCAGCAAAATCGTTAAGGATTTTTTGTTCAGCTTCGATGATCGCTTGGTGACGCAGCGCACCTAGCGGTTGTAGGTCAGCGTGATTCAGTGCTTTATCTACCTCTTGAGAACAGAACTGGCCAAGGTTGAATGAACCCTTACAACCAAAGTCGCTCATCATGTAAGCCACTGGGTCACCCGAATCTAGAACCGTTGCACGAGAAAGGATAAACGCGTCGAACTTACCAGATAGCGCATCGTTCTCGATCTGAGCATATTCACGAATATCCAGCTCAACCTTGAAACCAGCCGCTTCAAGTTGTTGCTTCAGTAGCGCTGCCACTTCTGGAAGCTCTGCACGGTCGGTAAAGGTACCAATAACAATGCTTTCGCCGTTCGCTTTTAGCGTTTTGTCAACTGCCTGACCTTCAGGTCGAATTGGTTCAGCCCAAGCAAGTGCAGGACCTAATAGACCTTGTGCAATATCCGCGTGGTTCTCATAAACGGTATTCACGATCTGCTCTCGGTCCACCGCAGCCGCCGCAACCTTACGCAAGTTAATATCGCTGAATACGCCTGACTTGTTGTTTAGGTAAAGCGTATTGGTACGAGGCATCGCCACTTCATAAAGTAGGTTCGGATCAATGGTCGCGATTTGTGAAACGGGCACTGCTTCAACGATGTCTGCCGTGCCTGTTCTTAGAGCTGCAGCACGAGCAAAGCCGTTAGGAACGTATTCTGCAATCACAGATTCAACCTGTGCTTTTTGACCCCAGTAGCCATCGAAACGTTTTAGCTTCGCGCTGGTTGTACCGTTAATTTCAGTCAACTCAAACGGGCCCGTACCTGCACCCATTGGGCTAACACGGCCATCTTGTTGGTAAGCACTTGCTGCAAGAATCGCTAATTGAGGGCTTGATAAACGGCTTGGTAACAGAGGGTCATCAAAGCTGGTCTTGATCTCTACGCGGTAGTTGTCCATCGCTTTCACTTCGAGATCGACACCATCTAGAATGCGTGGCTTAGGTGCTGCTTCAAGCGCTTTTTGTAGAGAGTTCACTACAGAGTTTGCCGTTAATGTCGAACCGTCATGGAATTTAACGCCTTGGCGAATCGTGAACTGCCAAGTCAGTGGATCAAGATGTTTCCAATCAGTCGCTAGCATTGGTTCTGCTTCTGAGGTCGGGCTCAAGTTGACTAACGTTTCAGCCGTGCTCCAACGTGATAGTTTGAACGCGTCATCAGAAAGTGGCGATAGGCCCGTTCTTGGTGGTTGCATCATCGCAACTCGGATTTCAGATTTTACTGCGGCATCGCTAGACCCTGGTTGAGAGTCAAAACAGCCCGTCAAAGGCAGAGCCAACGCAAGCGTGCAAGCCAGTTTGATTGAATTAAAACGCATAATTATTTTTTCTCTGTAGCTGTATTTTTTTAATAAATAAGGTTGTGTTTAACAAGTAGATTTCGAAAGAGGCTGAGACTCGATCAGCATCTGAGTCGCAGGATGAGCAGGTTTACTCATCACTTGATCGGTCGGTCCGTGCTCCACCATTTCACCATGGTCGAGTACCAGTATTTCTTCACAAAGGGCTTTTGCGGCACCTAAATCGTGAGTAACCAAAATAAGGCGCATATCGCGCTTCTTTTTTAATGAATTAACCAAGTCCAACAACCTTTGGCGATTCACTGGGTCAAGGCTGGCAGTAGGTTCATCGGCCACCAGCACTGCGGGTCTAACGACAAGAGCCCGAGCAATAGCCACACGTTGAGCTTGACCTGTAGAAAGCTGATTAGGTTTCAGTAAGAGCAAACTGGCAGGCAATCCAACGTCTGAAAGCGCCTCTTCAATGATGGCTTCATGATTACCCGAAACATCTAAGTTACTTAGAGGTTCGGCTAAGATCTGTCGAACGGTATAGTAAGGGTTGAGGCTAGTGTGGGGCTCTTGAGGCACCAATTGAATCAAGCGACACACCGTTGCTTGCGCTTTGCTATCGCGAATTGGGAGCGAATAACCGAACAAGTTTATTCGACCAACGGTTGGCGCTTTAAGGCCAAATAGCAGTTCAATTAACGTTGATTTACCGGCACCAGAACGCCCAACAATTGCTAGGCTTTTGTCTTCAACATTAAGGTCTATGTTCTGTAGCGCTTTGAACGCTTTACCACCCAACCAACTTGGTACGGAGTAGTAGTGAACACTCACATTGTCGAACTTAATCTCTATCGGTGTTTGTGTTTCTGAATCAGTCACTGGCATTAATGGCGAGGCTTCTGAGTTTAGTGATAAGGTCGAGCTCATTCGATTAAGTCTCTCAATGAACAGCAGAAAGCGTGAGAGCTCGACTCAAGAGCATGTTTCGGTGCACCGTAAGCCACCACACCGCCATCATCGATGACCAACAACTTGTCACACGCCAACGCGCTATGCAGGTCATGGGTGATGAGTAAACCACCAATTTGACGCTGTTTAACATTGTGTCGAATCAGCTTAAGTATCTCTTGCTCTGTCACGGGATCTAACGCACTGGTTGGTTCATCGGCGATGATAATATCGGCGTTACTCAGCAAGCCAATCGCAATACAAACACGTTGGCGTTGCCCGCCCGAAATTTGGCTCGGGTACAACGGCAAGATGGTTTCTGGATTAGGAAAACCAAGTTGATTCAGCAACTCGGTAATTTGAATTTTTTCTTTTGATTTAAGCTTAGTGCGAGTTCCCGTCAAGGCAAGGCAGAGTTGACCTTCTATTGAAACCAGAGGGTTCAAAGCTTGAAGCGCATCTTGGAAGATAACTGCGGGGCGCTGTGTGGCAGTTCTTTGCAACATAGGCAAACCACACACAGCTTCACCAGATAAAGAAATATGACCTTCAACTTCAATCGTCTCTGGCAGAAAACCCGCAATCGCACGTGAAAGCATCGACTTACCAATGCCTGACGGTCCCATGATCGCCAACAGCTCACCTCGATAAACATCGAAGTGGATATCTTGGAAAAGGGTTCTCGAAGAGGTTTTGATCGTTAGGTGGTCAACAGACAAAAGTGGGGTGTTCACGCAGATACTCACATATAGATGTTATAACATAACAACTCTATCATTTAGCCGACATGATGAAAAGAGAACATTGAACTGCATCGCACTTTATTTGCTGTTTGATTGACCAATTTTCATTAGGGCGTGTTGACCCTTCGAGGTGATTTTTACCGATACAAAAAAGCACTCACTAAATTTATCGTGTAAAAATAGTAAAGCGCTTTCATAAAATATTACAGGTGGTGATTAGGTTACTTAGTTAATGGCACCATGAGCGGTATCTTCGACTGGGTAACACTTCTGCTTAACTTGTGCGATGAACGGATACAGGAACGCAATACGCCCAAGATAGAACAGAGTAAACGCAAGCCACAAACCATGATTGCCCCAAATATCGATGGTGAATGCCTGTACCGCTAAGAATACCAACAAAGTCACGATGCTTGAGTCTCTAACCGGACGCGTGGTTCCCGTTCCGGTAAAGATGCCGTAAACCGTTAAGCCAAAGCCAGCCACTAGCGGGAACACAATCAGCCACGGGGCCATCTCTTGATACAAGGTAACCAGCGCTGGAATATCGGTAAACAAGAAAACAATCATGTCTTTGAATATCAGGGTTAAAAGCGTCAGCGCAGCAATGAAACCTGCCGTCCATTGGAAGTTAAGCCTTAATACTCGATCCAACATTGAAGGATTCTTCTGTCCCACCGCTTTACCCGCAAATACACTTGATGCGTTGGCAATGCCGTCAAACATGTAACTGACTATGAAAGTCACCTGCATCAAGATCGCGTTAGCCGCTAGAACATCGGTACCCAGTTTAGAGCCAGTACGCGCCATCATGTTGAAGAACACCAAGATACAAATGGTGCGAAGCAATAGATCAGTATTCGAAGAGATGATTGTCGATAGGTCTTTCTTGGTCATCTTCGAGCCTTGCAGGAACTCAGAGACCGAGATATTGCTGGTCTTCATCACCAAGGTCACACCAATCGCAAAGGTGGTAACTTGTGCAATCAAACTTGCGTAAGCCACACCTGCGACACCCAAATCGAAATAAAGTACAAACACCGCATCCAAGACAATGTTCAACACATTACCAAACACTTGTGTATAAAGAACGTCTTTGGCTTTCGCCTGTCCCATTAACCAACCAATAATGGTGTAGTTAAGCAACACGAAAGGCGCGCCATAAACCAAAATACTGAAGTAGATATGCGCGTGCTCGGCTACATTGGCTTCAGGCTCTATCACCCACATTGCGCCTTGCCAGATGAGTGGTTGTATCAAGATAAAGATCAAACCCACTAAACCAGACAGCACAAACGGACGCATCAAGCTACCCGCCAAATCAGTGCGGTTTCCCTTACCCAGTGCCATCGCACTTTGGCCCGTGGTACTGACACGGAAAAAACCAAACAACCAATACATGGTGTTCATAATGATGGTGCCGATCGCTACGCCACCAATCAATTCAGCAATACCAAGTTGGCCAATAACAGCGGTATCCACAGCACCTAACAGAGGTTGTGTCACCGTTGAGATGATGAAAGGGAAAGCGATTTTCAGATAATCTTTGTGGGTAATGGTCATATTCTATCGAGTGATATTAAGAACTATTTGCAATTAGAACGAAATGCTATCGTTTAATCCGTACGTTGTCATCATTTACTTAGAGTAGATTATCAACAAAGCATCTTTATCTTAGGCCAACTGCATAAAATCGTTAGCTGCTATTGGTTGTGCTAATTTGTCTCAACAAAAGATCAAAGTCTGGTTCAACAAAACAGCACAACCATCGATTAGTAAAAGCTCACGGGAAGGTAGAAATCGAGTTCGAACACTTCATCGGTGTTGAGAAAATGATTCTGATGATAATGCACATACGCGGGAGTCGAGCGCTGTTTGAAACCAGATGTGGGTAGCCACTTTTCTAACACCATACTGATCTGTGGTAGCAGTTCTCCATAGCGGCCATTTAGTCGAAACACAGCGTGTAAGCCGCCCGGAATCACCATCTGATTAACTACGCTACGATACTTAATCGGCTCATCAATCGCGATACACGCGACATAACGACACTGATCCATTTCAACCCAAGCAGGGTTTGAGTGATGCAAACCAAATTGGCTCGAAAAATCACGCTGTTCGGAATTCGCCCACGCTTTCAATATCAACCACGCATTGCGAATAGAGCGGTTATAACCCGTATGTCGAACATAGGCCGCCATGCGTTCAGGCACTTCAACGATCTTGGGTTCGGGCAATACTCGCTGCGCCACATTCAAATAGCCCGCCGCCACTTCGGAATCTTTCAAATAGGGTTTTTCTGCTACTTGTAAATCGTGTTTACGCCACTCGCCCGGAGACATATTAAAGGTCGCTTTAAATGCTCGACTAAACGAAGACACCGAGCTAAAGCCACATTTATGGGCGATCTCGACCACTGACGAGCTGGTATCAAACATCAATTGGTTGGCTGCATACTCCATTCGAGTGCGTCGGATATATTGATGCAACGACTCCCCGACCACGCTTTTAAAGGTGCGATGAAAGTGCTGTTCTGAATAGGCCGCTATCTCAGATAACTCTTTGGCAGACAAAGGCTGACTGATGTCTTGGTGAATATGGAACAGGACATCATTGATTCGCGATATGTGTTGACGTGACATCGTTTAAATAGCATAAATGGACATGTTTAAGAGCATAAACGGACACGCTAGTTTTTACAATTGCCGTGTAATATCAAGCGATAGAATAAAAACGATAAACGACGAGACACAACACATGGAAATCGCACAGTCATTACAACAGATTCAATCTTCATACATTCGGGAGATCCTCGCAGCCGCAAGTGATCCAAATGTCATCTCATTGGCCGGTGGTTTACCGGACGAGAAAACATTCCCTATCGATTTAATGAAGCCAACGCTAGAAAACCTAGCGAACATGCCTGAAGTTTTCCAATACGGCTCTACTGCCGGTTACGGCCCGTTGCTTGACCACCTAACACAAAGCTACCAATTGCCAGAGTCACACACGGTAATGATTTGTACTGGCTCTCAGCAAGGTTTGGATTTGATTGCGCGTGCGTATGTCGATCCAGGTGATGTGGTTGTGATGGAAGCGCCAAGCTACTTAGGTGCGATGCAGGTGTTTGGCCTAGTTCAAGCAAACATTGCGACCGTGTCTCAAACCGAATTTGGGCCGAATCTAGATGAATTGGAAACATGCTTTGCACAGCAAGCGCCAAAAATGTTCTACGCGGTGCCTGATTTCCACAACCCAACCGGTGTGTGCTGGGCAACAGAAACTCGTCAAAAAGTGGCTGAGCTGTGTATCAAATACAACGTGGCATTCATTGAAGATGCGCCATACCGTGAGCTACGTTTCACAGGCACAGAGCTGCCGTTGGTTTCTTCGTTCTGCCCTGATAACTCTATCGTTCTTCGTTCATTCTCTAAGATTGCATCGCCAGGTCTACGTATTGGCGCGGTAACAGGCAAACGCAGCTACCTTGAACCACTGATCAAAGTGAAGCAAGGCGCTGACTTACACTCAAGTGTACCCATGCAAGCACTGCTTGTTGGTCTTCTAAAACATGAAGACTTTGGCGTACACATGGAGAACATTCGCACCCTGTACAAGTCTCGTTATGAAGTGCTGTTCTCAGAGCTAGAGAAACAACTGCCTGCAGATTGCGTGTTAAAAGCCGTCGATGGCGGGATGTTCATTTGGGTTGAGATCCCAGAGTGCGACACCTTCGAATTGGCTAAAACTCTATTATCGAATGGTGTGGCGGTTGTACCAAGCCCAGTATTTTATCCAAAGGCTGATGAAGCAAAAGCTGCACTGCGCTTAAACTTCACTAACGCTAAACCAGAAGAGCTGACTGAAGCGGTGAAACGCTTAGCGGAAGTACTTAACCAAGCGTAATCGCTGATTAAGTAAGACAGATTCAACACCAAGCCCTGCTGTATTTGTACAGCAGGGCTTTTTCGTTCCTCAAACCATAAATCCACAATAAAAAAGGCGTTAAATAGCCCTACGTTTGGTTGGTTTTTGTCCCGCACCGCCTTGGTTATACTGCGCCTGATTTTAATAAGCCAACAAGACAGAACTAAGTTGAAATACTCAGTTCTGATCAAAACAGGCAACCGCTCTGGATTTACGTTCCAGCTCGCAGAAAGGAAAAACCATGTCTCAATATGTTGTATGTGCTCTGTATAAATTCGTAGCACTTGATGATTACCAAGAAATTCGCCAGCCACTCACTGACGTGTTAGAAGCCAACCAAATCCGCGGTACTTTGTTACTTGCGAGTGAAGGTATCAACGGTACCGTTGCAGGTAAGCGCGAATCGATCGACGCCCTTCTTCAATGGTTCAAACAAGATTCTCGCTTGGCTGATGTTGTTTACAAAGAGTCGTTCAACGAAGAACAACCATTCAACCGCACCAAGGTTAAGCTTAAGAAAGAGATCGTAACCATGGGCGTTGAGGGCATCGACCCACGCCACGTTGTCGGCACTTACGTGAAACCAAACGAATGGAACGCATTGATCTCTGATCCTGATGTGATTCTGGTTGATACTCGTAACGACTACGAAGTGGACATCGGCACCTTCAAAAATGCTGTAAACCCAAACACAGAAACCTTCCGTGAATTCCCTCAATACGTTGAAGACAACCTTGATCCTAAGAAGCACAAGAAAGTTGCGATGTTCTGTACTGGCGGTATTCGTTGCGAAAAATCAACAGCCTACATGAAAGAGCAAGGCTTTGATGAGGTTTATCACCTTGAAGGCGGCATTCTTAAGTACCTAGAAGAGGTACCTGAAGAAGAGAGTATGTGGGAAGGCGACTGCTACGTATTTGATGGTCGAGTTGCAGTAAACCACCAGCTAGAAAAGAGCGGTTACGATGTGTGTAACGCGTGTCGCCTGCCAATCACTGACGAAGACAAAGCCTCTAAACACTTCGAGAAAGGCGTAAGCTGCCCTAAGTGTATTGATAAGCACAGCGACGAGCAGAAAGCCCGTTTCCGTGAACGTGAAAAGCAAGTTCAACTGTCGAATGCTCGTGGCGAAACCCACGTAGGCGGCGAAGCTGCTCACCTTATCGAGCAACGCAAAAAAGAGAAGCTTGCACACAAAGAGCAGCAACGCTCTGGTAAGAAAGCAAAGTAAACTTTCTGCTTTAAACTCTTATAGTTCTAAACATATAACTATAAATAGTTAGCTATATACATACAAAAGGGCGCAAGTTCGAGGATAATCCTACGAGTTTACGCCCTTTTTTGATCGCTTTACGGCTTTGTGTTTTGAACCACATTTCTTTCGAAAAATTACTTCTATACTGTTAATAATTCGACTAGAGAGGAAGTGCCAATGCTCAATGAAAACCATGCCTTTATCTTAGATTTCCCAGATCTTAAATTAGACATTGTTCAGCTCAACCACGACGACGAAAAATTCAAAGCAGACATGCAGAAATACCACCAACTCGACTACGACATCCGCCAACTAGAAATCTCTGGCAGCCCAATCGATGACGACAGCATGCACAACCTCAAAGTAGAACGCATGGCATTAAAAGACTCGCTACATAAGCAACTTACTCGACATCACGCGCTTAAGATCGTATAACAACTCATATGCTAGTGTGGCTAACTTAGCCACACTACTCTCCTTCTCAATGGGTTCATTTTTTGTAATCGAAACTACCTGCTACCCAACCTAATTATCTACTGAGAAATCTAAGTAAGTACTGAATTGAAGCCCATCATCTTGAGTTTCAAAACTCCAACCCATTCGCTCACAAATTCGTTGCACAATCACTAGGCCACAACCATAGCCAGCATTGTAAGTCTCGTTGCCATCATGACGGTTAGTGATCACTAATTGAGAACCTGTCACCACAATTCCAACATCGCCAATACTGTAGCTAAACGCATTTTTAATTAAGTTATTCAATACAATAGTAATAAAGCTCTCTGGCGCATACACAGTGACAGTCTCTTTGACGTCCAGATCATAACTCGCATCCTGCTTGGCAAACAAAGGCGCCATTTCAAGCAACTGATTCTGAACTTCGACTGCCAAGTCATAGTGACCGAAATAATGCTCATCGATACTCTCTTTACCAAGCAGCAAAAACATCTCAGTCAGCACTCGCATCTGTTCACTCGCTTCTTGCAAGCGATTAATCGCTTTTAACGCAACAGGAGGTTGATTGGGTACTTTAGTTAGCAGCTCTGCCGACCCTTTTATCACCATTATCAGGGTTCTAAGTTCATGAGAAGCAAATCGATTGAACTCTTCTTCCCGCTGAAAAAAACCTGAAATATGATTCTTCGAATCTAAAAGTGTTTGCTCAATATGTCGTGTTTCAGCGTAAGATGTCTCAACTTCAAAACTTGGCTGCTCAGGGTGCATTTGCCCTATTTTCTTTTCTATTTGATTAAGTGGCCTCGACAGCGAGCGTACAACATAGATCCCATACAGAACCATGAAGATGGAGGTTAAGCCACCTAGTATGAGGGTGTAGTTGTGGAGGCTCCTTTCATACTCGTCGAGGTAGTCGTCGGCGTCATCTTGAAACAAGATATACATCAGCCCTTTGCCTGACGGGTGTTCGAATACGTAAAAATGTTTATCTTCTGTACCTAACAGATGTTCATAGAAGCCGGGCTCTTTGTATCGAGCTAACCAATTGGGCAGTTCACTTTCGCTCCAATAGGTTGAAAACTCATTTTCATTCGGCAACAACGCATCTTCGCCAAGCGACTGATATTCAGACGTATAACGGTTAGCTTCAGTGTCTAGCCAGTGATGGAGGCTGATCACTTCCATCTGGTTTTCAGCGATATAAATAACTGTCCAGAAAAGACTGAACATGACCAAGGTCATCAAGCCAAAGCTACGACGGATTTTTCGGTAGATGCTTGGGTAATCGGCGTGGCTTAAGCCGCTATGCTTTGAGTCGGTAACCTTGTCCATGAATAGTCTCTAATCGTGAATGTTCAAACCCTTTATCGAGCGCGTTGCGCAGGCCATAAATATGGCTTCGAAGCGCATCACTGCTTGGCGATTCATCACCCCAAACGGAATCAATCACTTCAATTCTTGAAACAATTGCTGGCGCATGGCGCATAAGGACTTTTAGTATTTTTAACTGGATTCGACTCAACTTAATAAGCCTACCTTCTCGGTATACCTCGTCGGTCTGCGAGTTGAGAGTAATATCGGCAAAACTCTGCTTTCCAATACCTTGACGTGGTCCTCGGCTTGCCAATGCGTTCAGCCTTAAACTGAGCTCTTGCATAGCGAAAGGCTTAACCAAGTAATCATCTCCGCCCGCTTGAAAGGCAGCGATTTTGTCATCCAACCTATCTTTAGCGGTTAAAAATAGAATTGGCGTAGGGCACTGCACCTCTTCTCTTAACTTTCTAACAGCAGAAATGCCGTCCAATTTAGGCATCATGATGTCCATAATAATCACGTCATAATAATTCTCAGACGCTAACTTCAATGCCGCTTCACCATGATAAGCACAATCAATCACCATCCCTTCCAACTCTAAGTAATCGGCAATGGTTTCTGCAACATTGTGGCTGTCATCAACGATCAAAACTTTCATCGATTTATTTCACCTTTCTTCACGAGTGCTTCACGTTTGAGTTTATAAGATACACCCTCAATAAACTAAATAAAGAGTATATAGATGAAAAAGTTAGCGCTGATTTCGGTTGTCGGTTTAATTCTAACTGGCTGTGGCGGTAGTGACAGCAATAGCAATGGAAGCAACGATAACAACACGCAAGCTCCATCAGCAATTCAAGGTACCATTGACTCTGTTTCTGGCAACACCATCGTTGTGAATGGTTATAGCTATCAAGTAGACAGTGCGAACTATGCAGGCGAAGATGTGGCAATTGCAGACCTAGAAAAGAACATGATGGTTTCCATTTCATCTAATGCTCGTAGCGCTTCAGCTCACACTAACGGAGCTCAAGTTGGTCTTGAACCGACCATCGTTGGTCTTATTTCAGACGCCAACCATAATAATGGCACATTTAAAGTCAATGGCATCGCATTGACCTTTACAGATCTGTCACGTGAAATTGAAAATGGCGATTGGGTTATGGTCTCTTCTTTACCAACCGCAAATGCTGGCTACAAAGTACTTTCTGTTGTTAAGTTTGAACACTCGAACTTAACAGAGTCGGTTGAAGTTGAGGGTTTGATCAGCGATTTAGATAGCAATGCGAAAACATTCAAACTAGGTGCAAGTCTAAATGTCGACTATTCAAATGCCCAAATCGATAACGACGACAGCACCTATGACTTATCTAATGGTCTTTGGGTTGAAGTGACTGGCTCAATTGCTGACTCTGTATTAAAAGCAGATGAAGTGGAAGTCGAAGATTTTGATGAGATCGATAATGATACAGAAATCGAAGGCATTATTACTTGGGTAGCTAACGACAAATCATCATTTGATTTAAGCTACAAAGGTCGCTTTCTTGTCAATGACAATACTCGTTACGAAGACGGCAACAAGTCAAACTTGACCGTAGGTACAGAAGTCGAAGTAACAACGAAACAAACTAATGGCGAAAATATTGCTACCGAAATCGAATTTGAACACGACGATGATTCACAAGATTGGAATGACAATGACATCGATTTTGAAGGTGTGGTTCAGAGTATCGACGAGCAAGCATTAAACTTTGTGATTAAGACAGCCTCAGGCAGTCAAACCGTATACGTTAACCAAAACACTCGCTATGAAGATGGTCTAAGTTTCCATACTTTACATGGTCAACGTATTGAGGCTGAAGCTTACAAGGTCAACAGCCAGTACATCGCAAGCGAAATCGAAGCAGAAGACAACGACTAACGCATAAAACATCCTTGTTATTGAGTTCAGAAGCCATGCACTACGCATGGCTTTTTTGCATCAAAATAATCCAAACGACAGATAAAAACTACCTTTTTAATTATGTTACTGTTTGCTTATTCAAAGGTGTTTGATAAGGATGTAAACAGAGTGGTAATAGAAGAAGAGAAGATACAATTCCAGCTCGTTTCAAATTCTGAATTCGAAGAACTGTTTGCGTTTGTTAAGCAGGGGCTTTTCATACACGTAGATAACGTTTTCGGCTGGGAGGACGACTTCCAACGTAAGCGACTTTTAAACGATTACCATCCCTCTTGGTTTCATTGGATATACCATAAAAACGAAAGAGTCGGACTCGTCTGCTTTAAGCCTTACGGAAACACCTATCATATTCATCTGCTGATCATTTCCCCTCAATACCAAGGTCAGTCTCTTGGTAAAAAAGCCATGTTACTCATCCACAACAAAGCCCATCAAGAACAACGAAACCAAGTCACTCTGTCGAGCTTTAGAAGTAACACTCGCGCCATCAGTTTTTATCAGGCACTTGGCTATCAAATTGTTGATGACAGTGATGCTCACTTTATCACCTTAGCTGCAAAAGTTTATAAAATACAACTAGATATATAATAATTACAATTGATAAGTATGTAAATTACAAGTACCAAACATTCACCATAGATATCACTCGCATATATAACTCCACTAGTTAGATATGTCTCTAGAATAAATACTCCGGCTATTTCCACCACATTCCGCTTTGATACATTTCTCATCAATGGCATTCAATTTATAAATAGTCATATTTATCAATGACATTCTGCCAATTGATTCCAGAGTAGTAAATTTTTATCAATAACTTAATAGGAGAACTAACATGAATGGTCAACGTTCACTGTTAGCAGTGGCAATAGCCCTAGGGATAGCAGGATGTGGTAGCGACAGTTCAAATAGCTCCACAACTGATACTGGCGGTTCAACAGCAACTTCAGCGTCTTTAACAGCAAAGGCCGCTGATGGCTATTTGGTAGGAGCCAATGCGTGTTTGGATCTAAACAGTAATAAAATTTGTGATAAGGATGAGCCAAGTGCCGTAACGGGTGACGATGGTTCGTTTACAATTGATAATCTAACTCAAGAACAACTTGAACAAGGTACTCTGTTGATCGAAGTGGTTGCCGGACAAACCATCGATACCGATAACCCAGGTGTCGTTCTAAGCAAGAGCTATCGCTTAACTGCACCACCAAAATCCGCATTTATTAGCCCATTAACGACTCTGATTCAAAATGAAATAGAGAGTGGTTCTTCGTTAGAAGAAGCTAAAACAGCTATTCAAGAGAAGTTGGGGACAACTCTCGATTTAACGCAAGATTATATCGAAGCCAAAAACAATAACGACTTAGCCGATGCACAAAAAGCGGCTTTTGAAAACCTACACCGCGTTGCTCAAGTTACCGCTTCAGTCATGGCAGAGAACACGGATGCGCTATCAGAAACAGCAGCGGGCGCCGGTATTTCTGTCGAAGCACTCACCGCATTAATTAATGAAGAAGTCACTCGAGTCCTCGAGGAAGTCGTAAAAAATATTGAAGCAGCTGGAGATAACTTCAACCCAAGCGATATTGCTGGCAGTATTAATCGCGATCACATCGCCATTGATGACTCTAATCTCGAAGATAAAATTAAAGAAAATGAGGCAAATAAAGGCTCTAAGCAAGCCGACCTCGCGAAGCTTATCAAAACAGACGGTATCAATTGGTTTGGCGGCGATAATGACACTGGCAAAGATTTAGTAGTTGCCTATGGAACATTGAAGTCTGATGCAGATAACTCAGTTACCGATACCAGTTATATTTATGATTACTTTGCTGAGCAATTTGTTGAGTTTGAATATACCCCTGACACAAATAGCATGGTGTTAGGACAAAACGGTTGGGAAGCGAGCGATGATACCTTAACCAGCATTAAGCCGAACGAAGACGGCAGCTTAACTCTAGAATCTAGAAGCTCGATTTTTAGTGAAGTTGCTAGCGCCAAGCAATTAGATATCAGTGGGCTCAATGTTCGTTCAATCATGGATCAAACGGATGATGAGAACGTTTGGTCTAACATTATGCCAGTAGGTTTAAAATTCCCTGACAACACAACCGCATATAAATTGTCTGTAGAAGACATCAGCGACAACATTTATACCTTTTACAAAGGTGATTGGTGTGCCGAGCACACTCCGGATCGCTATGAAGCGCTCAATAACATGTGTAACGGCATTAGCGCCTTTAAGAATGGCAGCGATACATGGCTTGCCACTTTGGCATCGACCATTGCTGAAGATGAATCAGACCGTCATGACACAGCGTCTAACAATCATGCAGATTTAATTCCAATGGCAGGCATGGAAAATGCTGAAATATTTGCACAGCTGCTCTCTAACGGCACCGTAGTTTATTATACAAGAGCATGGAATTTAGATTCTACATTCTCCAAATTGTCAGAACTCGGTTCGTGGAAAGATGAATCCGTAAATGGCGAGGTATTACGTCAAGTTACGATCCCTGAATCTATCCACTCGCAAGCTACATGGTCTAACTACCAAAAAGAAGATAACTCCGCTTACTTGTCTGTAGTCGAAGGCTTTGTACGTATTACCTTCAAAGAGATCGAAGAAGCTAGTAGTGAGGCTTATATCTTTGACGAAGCAACTAAACAGTTCATTTTGGATAACGCATTAACGCCACAGCCTCTGCATCCTCTGAACCTACAAGCTTGTCTCGACTCACTGCCGGATGCTCAGTTCATCGCTACAGCTAATGACGTTACGGTTTACGATGTGCAACGCACACCTATGTGGGAGCCGGAAGCAGTAACACAGAACCTAACTTATGAGTTTACCTACTTGGGTGACACTTTCTCTTGGCTGAATGATGTTACGTTAGTCACCGGACTTCCAAGTTGGATTTCTAACTTAGCAGGTAGCCTAGAAAAGACGCGTATCGATATAAAAGATTCGCAAGGTGTTTTAATGGGGTATGAGTATTCATATAGCTCTGAAGATCACTATCTAGGTCAAGAGGGCTTTAACTCTGATGACTCACTAGGCTGGGGTTCGGCTAAGGCTGTGTTGCCACTGGCAATTGCTGATAATCAAAAGATTATCAATCAAGTGGTAGATTTCGATACCTCAACCAATGCACCGCTAACATCACAATATGACTATGAGTATGACGAAGTCAGTGGTGAATTCATTGGGATTGAGTCTCCTGGATTAAGGACTGTATCTGTAGAAACGTCATTAGATGAAATTATCAACGGACGACCTTACTTTCTACCCACCTTCAACTACCAAGAAACATACTTAGGTAAAGAAGAAGCCACTGTACCTGCTGGTACCTTTGATGCATGTAAAGTAGAAAGTGAAACACAATTTGAAAATGACGGACCTCGTGACACTCAAACTGCTTGGCTTACAAACCGAGGATCTATTAAGTCCATTCGAGAGGAACAATCTTGGAGTATGTCGATTAATATGGAAGCAACAAGCTTGCCGACTATTAAGTAATCGATAGGCAACATGAACAAGCCAATATGAATTTGGCTTGTTCATTCTTCCATTAGCCCTTTAAGCCAACATCTTCATTCGCAAAACTTGATAGCAATTCCAGCTGAGCACTCACTTAATTAAACGCTCTGGCAACACAGCCATTACTGCTCAATTCGTAATGACCAATATAAGCCGGGATAAATACCGATTGCCCTTTCGTAAGGGTTAAGTGCTCACCTCTTTGGCTCACTAGCGTTAAATCATCATCTATTGCCATCAAAATTTCAGCACCGCTTGTGATCACTTCTTCTTGCTGAGGGCGATGAAAGATATTGAAATCAAAATCACTGAAAGGAATATCATAACTATCACATTGACCCAGTTTTGAGGGCGCTAACAACAAGCGTTCAAACGGGATCGGTTTGAACTCTGTACAGGCAACCAACTCGGCGACATCAATGTGCTTTGGCGTTAAACCTGCTCGCAAAACGTTGTCTGAATTTGCCATGATCTCGAGCCCAGTTCCCTTAATGTAAGCATGCGGAGTATTCGCATTCAAATACATCGCTTCACCCGGGTTCAATGTGATCAAGTTAAGAAGCAGAACACAAAATAGACCAATATCGTTTGGATACTGATGACTAAGCTCAATAACCAAAGCAAACTCCGCTTGGTCTTGATGAGCAGCCGCGTAAGTCAGAAGTTGCTCTAATGCTTGATGTTTACGTTGTTCATTCAACGTTAATAGATCGCGGAAAAACGTCTCTAAACCTAGAGAATCAAGGTTATTGCCAAACTGTTCAACCAAACTAGCCAGCTCGCTCGAATCTAACTTTCTGAACAGACCTAATATTTCATCGAACTCTCGAAAGCCATTCATCGCTTGGTATTCAGTGACCGCGTAAAGGCTTTGTTTCCTAATTGGATCTCAGATAGAAACGGCCAGTATGGGTGATTATTAGGCTATTTCTATCGTTTTAGGCATACCTAACCCTGTGAGCTTATTCAACGCTTTAATCATGGCGTAGGTTTCACCAACCTGAGCATTATAGTTTCTTAAACTTAATCGCCCACCAAACAGTGTTTTTACACGGAACATAGCCGTCTCTGAAAGTAACCGTTTATGGTAACCGTAC
>NZ_JBFRPB010000064.1:0-140881 GCF_041471785.1 Vibrio sp. 10N.261.51.C6
ATTGTTAAAGAGCTTTGCTTGTCGAAACTTTCTTTTTACAAAGAAACCCTTGAAAGCGGACGTGAATTCTAGCGATTTAATCTTAAGTGTCAAACACTTTTTAAAATTAATTTCTTTCGAACTTTCCGTCTTACTGATTACCGCTGAAGCCTTATGGCATCTGCCGTGGCAGTGAGGCGGCATTATAGAGATCATCGAAAACATGGCAACCCCTTTTTTGATAAAAATTCAAAAAACTTGCTTAAGTGGCTACTTTTACGTCAAAAGGCTCTTTCGTAGCTCAAAGCTCATACAATAATGGGTGTATTACTTAAAACTTTGCGATTAGATCTTTCGAAAAAGCCTCTATATCTAGCTCAATGCTCCATTTCTCACTCACTTCTAGGATGTTATCTAGCGATTGCTGAACTGTTTTTATCGTCAATGTGTTGTTGTCTAGGTCGTATACCTGTTTTTGCGTGGTGTAATAGAAATAAAGGATGGTCAGCGCGTCTCGGTCGCCTTGCTCAGCTTTGGGTTGAATACGCTTGAGCTTACGATAGATTTGATTATGGATTTGTTTAAGGTTCCATACATAAAGCGCTTCTTTGAAGTAATCATGCCCTTTCACACGGCTCGCGATAAATGCATTCAATGCGACTGATAAGATCACACCTAATACGTTCAAGTGGAAATTACCTGTCGATTCGCCTGCGATTGATTGCCCTGAACCGAATAGCTCGATCAGTATGGTTCCGAATACAATGGCGAACACTGCGAGTGACCCAACCAACGAAACCAACAGCAGGTTCATCTTCTTTCTATATTCTTCTTTATTGATCTTCTGTAACTTCATCGACTACTTCCTTATGTAAGTCACCTAATAATTTGCGCATACTATCTACGTAAACATTGGGTCGCTTCAACCCTTACCATCTTGTAATGTGGTCATTCTCTATTTAATACGCAGAGTTCTTCTGGTTGGCGCTATACGCAACTCTATTTGACTTCATTAATAGAAAAGAGTTACATACCGCCACAATTTTGGTTATTCATCAATTCATGTTGATAAAGCCCGTTTCGCTTTATCACATACTGACAAGGTACATTCCATGCGTTCATTTGTATTACGCGCTCGCGCAGCCCCTACAGAGAGCAAACTTATCTTAGAAGGTGTTGGGCAAGATGCTCATACTGAGATTCTGGCTCATACTCTGATGAACACGATCTTCGTTGCTCAATCTCACCGTGAGAATGTCACCGTACACCTTGTATTAGAAAGTACTAAAGACTTTTCACGTACGATCACTTTCGATTCAAATGAGATCACCAACATTGGTGGCTTTCATGAATCGGCATTGTTATCAGCGGTAGTAAGAGCGGTTGATGCTTCTCAAGGTATGACCAAAGAGCAGACTCGTCAGGTTGAACCGGGAATCGTCGTTCGCACTATGAGCTTTGAAAAACTAGTCAAAGAACTGGCTGAAGACCACCAGCTATACATGATGGATAAGAAAGGTGACTTTATCCGTGATGCAGAGATTGCTGAAAACCCATGTTTCCTTCTTACTGATCACATCCCTATGCCGAAGAAAAGCTACAACAGCTTAAAGCGCTTAGGGACAGAAAAAATAAGCTTAGGCCCGAACATGCTGTTTGCTTCTCAGTGTGTTGTGTTGATCAACAATGAGCTTGATATTCGCGGTTTCTAATCTCCGAACTAATAGTCTCAACGCAAAAAGAGCTCAACTATGTGAGCTCTTTTTTATTATCTATCTCTTTGTATCAATGGTGTTATCTCGAAATCAGACCTGATTAACCAAAGATGAAGCTGTATAGGAAGCCTGCACCCATCGCCATGCTTAGGATAACGAATAGGAATGCTGCAATCATTTGGTTCTTGAAGATTGATTTAAGCAGGATAACTTCCGTCAAACTTGCACCTGCACTACCAATGATCAATGCCATAACTGAACCCAGCGCCATGCCTTTCTGTACTAGAGCTGCACTTAGTGGGATTACCGCTTCAGCACGAATATACAGTGGAATACCAATCACGGCTGCTACTGGAATCGCATACCACATACCTTCATCAGCGTACTGTGCAATAAGGTCTGTAGGAATGAAGCCGTAGATGAATGAACCAATCGCGATACCCATCATTAGGTAAGGGAAAACTTGTTTAAAATCTTTCCAAGTTGAGAACCAAATTCTCATCCAACGGCTAGGTTCTTTCTTCTCTACGATTTCAGCTGTTGCGCTTCCATCCGCTGAACAGCATGAAACCGTTACTTGTGGCTCTTCTTTTTTAGAATCGCAGCAAGATGTCTCTTTTGCCATTACTGGTGCAGGTTCGCCACATGCACTTGTACCACATGAAGATTCCGCTTTAACCGGTGCTGCTTTCTTAGGATCAGAATCACCACAGCTAGTGCCACAGCTTGAAGCTGAACCTGTTGATTCATACGCTTCAGGTTTTACGTAACGCTCAAAGCCAAGCTTCTCAAGTGCGTAACCAGCCACTACAGACACCGTCATTGCTACAAGGAAGTAGAACACAGCAACTTGCCAACCGAAGGTAATCACAAACAAACCAATGATCACTGGGTTCAATAGTGGGCTACCAAATAGGAACACCATCATTGGACCGAAACCCGCTCTTGCACGCAGCAATCCTTTTAAGAAAGGAATGGTCGAACATGAACAGAAAGGTGTAATTGCACCCAGTAGTGCTGCTACTACATAACCCTTACCATTACGTGAGCTCAGGATAGATTGAATCTTTTCTGGTGTAAGGAACTCTTGAAGAATCCCAACAATGTAGCTGATCGCTAAGAAAAGGATAATTAGCTCTACTGCTAAGAAAGCGAACATATCAAGTGCGTCTTTCAGCATTGTTAACATTTCATTGCTCATAATTAACTCCAAACTGGATTGAAGGTCGGGCTCTATGAGAAAAGTAACCAACCCTTAATTTCGAATATTATCGAATTATAGAAATAAACAGCTCCAGAACAAGAATTATTTCGATAAAAATCGAAATGATTTTCGAAAACACAGTTTTTCAATAACTTACACAGACACCGTTTTTAAATTTGAATTCGACATACATTTCGACTAACATCGAAATTAAATCTTGAGGAGTTAATATGAACTTAGAAGTCGTTGCGAAAGCACTTAAAGAGTTGGGGCACCCTATTCGCCTAACCATTTATAAGAGTGTCGTTAAAGCTGGCTACCAAGGCATTGCAGTTGGCGGCCTACAAGAAGAGCTAGGCATTCCCGGTTCTACCTTGTCTCACCACATATCAAGCTTGGCGTCTGCGGGCCTAATCAGCCAAAGACGAGAAGGAAGAACTCTATTCTGCGTGGCGGAGTATGAGTGCCTAGAAGGTGTGATTGATTTCTTACAAGACGAATGTTGCGTAAATGAACAGTGCAACTAATGCACCTTTGAAGATCGAACAAGTCTGGGCCGAGTATCAGCAAGCATTAAAGTCATTCCTGCATTCAAAGGTCAACAACTCTGCGGATGTAGACGACTTGCTCCAAGATATCTTGATTAAGACCTATCAGAACTTAGATAAGGTACAAGATGCTAGCAGTGTTAAGGCTTGGCTGTTCCAGTTAGCCAACAACACCATTATCGACTTCTACCGTAAGCATGCACGCCAACAACGTGATAGCCAAATTGATGCTGAAGATCTGTGGTTTACCGATTTAGACCACGACTCTGAATTTAAGCAGAAACTTTCATTGTGTATTGAACCTTTTATTCAGGCATTGCCAGAACAAAGTTCATCGCTACTGCTTGCGGTCGACATCAAAGGCCAAAGCCAAAAAGAGATCGCAGAAGCGCAGAACGTCAGCTATTCAACGGTTAAATCCCGCGTGCAAAAAAGCCGTGCTGATCTTAAGAACCTGTTTGAAGAGTGTTGTAACTTGTCCCTTGATCAACAAGGCAATGTGATTGATTGCGAGCTTAAGCCGAACGCCAGCTGCGGCAAGTGTTAATCGTTACATCGAATCCGTTATTTCAATAGAACAAAGCCAGCAATTAATGCTGGCTTTGTTGTTTTCATAATCTGCAAATCACTCTTTACTTAAGCAAATCTAGAGCTTGAGCGAACCGAACTATGCTGCTTCCGCTTTTACCACAGGTTGATAGCGCCCCGGTTTATGATTCATTGCTAGAATCAAGTTGGTGACTATCGCACCAAGCACAGACAGAAGAACCAATGACACATCAACAATGAACAGAGAAAGCACAACAATCGTGCAGTCTAATGCCATCTGAACCTTACCTGCTCGAATTCCAAAACGTTCTTGTAAGAACAACGCCAGAATGTTGAAGCCACCTAAGCTCATCTTGTGACGGAAAATCACCAGCATGCCGGTACCAATCAAGCCACCACCAAGTAAAGCTGCATACAATGCATGAATTTCGGCAATTTGAATCACGTGATACAAGTGATCCACGGCGAACGAAACAATCGAAACCGCGATAAACGTATTGATTGTGAAGCGCCAGCCCATACGAGCAACCGACAAAATATAGAAAGGTAAGTTAAGTGCGAAGAATACTTGGCCAAAGCTCAAATCTGTTACTTTGGTAATGAAGATCGCTAGACCAGCCGTGCCCCCGGTGAGCAAACCGACTTGGTTGAAAAAGATGACGCCGAGTGAAACCAATGCGCTACCTAAGATCAGTGCCAGTAAGTTTTCGCGAAGATTATGATCTTTATCCATGTGAATGACTCTCCCTGAATCTTTTAACATCGCGTTTCAGTAGTCTTGAAACGATTTATGCCCAAATTTACGATGTTTGACAGATAAGTCGAGTGAACGAGCAATGTTGCTTAGTGATTAGTTTGTATATTAGTTTTTACAGCTTTGTGAAACTTTAAATTAAACAGCTAGTTATAAGCCTTAATTTAGACTTTCATTCTTAATTAGATACTTGTTTCTATTAACTAACGAGCTTCAAGTTTTCTTATTTATTGAGCGCGTTTTATACCAATTCCAATCAAGCGACAATCTATGTATAAAACGCATAGACTACATCACAAATGGTCATTTGATACATACCCGACTCATCACTATGATGCGCGACTTCTTACAACATTGAGCGCATGTCAACACCGTATGTTTTCACAATCTCTTTTTGCCCAACTTGCCAGAATGACGTTATTCCTCGTCATTAGTTTGGTTATTGTGCATCACAGTCAGCCATTGATTGATCTCTTGGCTCAGCATGCCGTAAGCAGTGGTTGCCACCAGCAGTCAGGGCATGATCATTCTGGGCACGAACATCACCATGAGATGACTGACCAACACATGTCAGCGCAAGACCACTCACATCACCACCATTAATTTAAGAGTATTAGAATGAGCATTTTCCGTTTTCCTTTACTGGTATGGCTAGGGATAGGCACACTTATTATCAGTCTAGGGATCAGACAATCATTCGGCATTTTCATGATGCCAATTTCAGAGCATTTCGGCACGGGTCGAGAGTTTTTCAGCTTCTCTATTGCTCTACAAAACTTATTGTTCGGTGTGTTCCAACCTTTTGTTGGTATGGCCGCTGACAAATGGGGAGCAAGACGCATCATTATTGCTGGCGCATGTGCTTACGGTTTGGGTTTACTTCTTACCTCTATTTCTACCGAATCAAGCATGCTTTACGTTTCATTAGGCGCATTAGTTGGCCTTGGATTGAGTGCGACGAGCTATGTGATCGTGCTAGGCGCGGTAGCAAAAGTAGTACCTGCAGAGCACGCAGCGAAGGCATTTGGTTTAACCACAGCAGCAGGTTCATTTGGTATGTTCGCGGTAATTCCGGGCGCGCAATACATGTTGAACGAATTTGACTGGCAGAGTGCGATGCAAGTATTTGGCGTACTTTGTTGTTTCATGATCTCTTTTGCACTGTTTATGCGAGCGCCGAAATCGGCAACCAATAAACAAATTGAAGACAACCAGACACTGAAAGAAGCGCTGTCTGAAGCGTTTGCGAACAAAAGTTACTGGTTAATTCACGCGGGCTTCTTCGTGTGTGGTTTCCACGTGATGTTCATTGCGACGCACCTACCAAGTTACTTAGCAGACAAAAACCTACCGGCGAGCAGCGCAGCAATGGCACTGGCTTACGTTGGCATCTTCAACATCTTCGGGTCTTACTTCTGGGGTGTGATGGGCGATAAGTTCAGCAAGCGTCATGTAATGTCGGCACTGTACTTAGTGCGTACCGTGGTTATCGGAGCTTTTGTCACTTTGCCTGTTACTGAGTCAACCGCGGCTATCTTCGGTGCAGCGATTGGTTTTTGTTGGTTGGGTACAGTTCCGCTAACTTCTGGCTTAGTTCGTCAGATCTTCGGTGCTCGTTACCTGTCAACGTTGTACGGTTTGGTGTTCTTTACTCACCAAGTGGGTAGCTTCTTAGGCGCTTGGGTTGGCGGTCGTATTTACGATTACTACGGTTCTTACGAGCCAATCTGGTGGTCAACCGTGGTACTTGCATTTGCGGCAGCGCTTATCCATTTACCAATCAATGACAAGCCGATTGAGCGACTGAAATTGGCAATGGCTTAACGTTTAACACTGACTCCCCCACTAGTGTAAACAACAAGTCGTTCCAATAAAGCGAGTGAGTATTGAAAGGAAGCATCCTGAGATACTCACTCGCTTTTTTGTTGGTCGCGATAATAGAAACTATAACTAGCGAAACTGGCATAAAGCTCACTGAATAATAAGACTATTCTCTTGGTTTTCATTTATAGTATCCACCCGCTCCTTTAAAACTAATCCGCAGGCTTATGGAATACATGGATCAGACTGTCCTTATCGCAATGGCACTTATTTTTGTCGGCTCATTTGTGCAAACCGCAATCGGCTTTGGTTTGGCCATTGTTGCAGCTCCACTGCTGTTTTTGGTCTCTCCTGATTATGTACCTGCACCTATCTGTTTAATCGGTCTGTTTATCTCGTTATTCAACGCTTTTAAACATCGAGCAAATATCTCTATTGGCGGATTAAAAATCGCATTGCTGGGCCGCATTCCGGGGTCACTGGCAGGTGGTGCTTTGTTGGTGATGGTTTCAACGAGCGTGTTATCACTATGGTTGGGCTTATTGGTAGTATTTGCCGTGATTGTTAGCCTACTGCCCTTTAGACTCGAACCAACCCCAACTAAGATGGGTATTGCGGGGTTCTTCTCTGGGTTCTTTGGCACCAGTTCTGGTATTGGTGGTCCACCGATGGCACTGCTACTCCAACACCAAGATGCCAATCAGCTTCGTGGTAACCTTTCTGCGTTTTTCGTGTTTAGTTCGATCATTTCGTTGGTTGTACAGATCCCAATTGGCTTCTTCACGCTACACCACTTGATCATCACTATACCTTTGCTGCCTGCTGCTTGGTTGGGTTACAAAGTGGCGTTAATGACGACACAAAGCATCCCTAAAGAGAAGATACGCATTGGTTCATTACTGCTATGTTCTCTCAGTGGCTTTACGGCAATCTGGCAGGGTTTAGCTGGCTAGTTATTGGCGATAAAGACAAGAAGAAGAAAGACATCTTAGAAAACCAACACAAACACCCAGTAGATAAAAGGACGCTCTATGACTTACGACGAATTCAACGCATTCTGCGAGTCACTGCCTGCAACCAGTTATGTGATGCAGTGGAATAACTCGCACGTTTGGAAAGTGGGTGGCAAGGTGTTTGCGATTGGTGGTTGGGGACCGAAAGATGAGCCTGCGTTTATCTTCAAGGCGTCCGATCAGAATTTCGACTTTCTCAAAGAAGAGCCGGGCTATAAACCCGCACCCTACTTTGCTTCACGCGGTATGAAATGGATTCAGCTGTTTGAAAGCACGCCACAAAGGGATGAGGAGCTGAGATACTATCTCATTGAGTCACACCGAATTGTGTCCTTAGGTCTAACCAAAAAGAAGCAAGCAGAGCTAGGGCTCAATCAGTAGCGTTTATTACGTACTGCTAATCTGAGCCCTTCTTTTGCAGTGAGGACGGATCCCTAAGAAGTCTGTTTCAAAAATGCAGGTAAATAGCGTTCTATTTTTTGCTCTGAGATAAGCGGTACCAATAAATAGATCAAACCCGCAAAGGCAATAGATCCGGCTAAGTCTTCTGGTCGATGCATGCCAAGCCAAACACGGCTATAGGCGACACCACCAGCCCAAACCAGTAAACCGCCGACTAGATAAAAGCGTTTCGCCTCTAGGAGAAGACCACCAAAGAACGCCAAACACACACCGACGAAAATCATATGTCCAGATGGGAAAGAGTAGTCAGTTTCACCCAACCAGTGACGCGTTCGCCACTCGCTCACCTTATCTTGTACAGACTCAATCGCAGCATTCTTTTCAACCAATGGTAATTCGTAAAACACTTCCGGCATATCAACCACTTCCTGCGTCACCAAATACTCAGAATAAGGACGAGGGCTCTCAGTGGAATGCTTTAAGAAGGTTTTCGCTGCAAAGCTAAGCACCAACAACAAGCCGAGCTGCAGACAAAGACTGACTAACTTCGCTTTGGAAAACTTCATCGTGAACAATACTAAAGACAAAATCGCTAGTGTTACCAAGAACCCTTGATTGCCCGCAGAGTAAGTCACAAACGTTATGAAGGCGCCATAGAAAGGCAAAGCAGCACTTCCAAGGTCGAAGTCAGATCCAAAGATCAAAAAGGGTATGAGGGAATACAAACTTAGAACGAGCAGTAATAAGCCTTTGGATTTGTTAGAGAACAGAGAAGTCATGGCTAAGATCTTTTAGATAAAGTGGTCGGATGCTATCGCAGCTTAGCATCGTCAATATCAATTTTATGTCAAAACGGTCAGTCAGCCGTCATGGTGTAACAATATTCGATTAATGGACCTCTTGAGTATTGATTCGGTGAACAGCCACGCCAGCACCAATAATGTTCAACATCCATTTATGTTCATAGAGATAGCAAAAACCACTGAAACCAGACGAGACAAAGGCATCATCCCATTAATAGACTACCGGACGCGTTCTGCTGATAAAGTGAACACTTACCGGATTATAAGGCCAGAATCTTAAAAACTTTGCTGTCAGTCCTTTAAATCCACTATTGAAAGGATTACCATCTGGTCTGCTTTCAAAAGCAAAACAGATTATTAATTTTTATTCTCAGGGCGGGGCGAAATTCCCCACCGGCGGTATGTCCTTAGCAAAATCTAAAGATAAGCCCGCGAGCGCTCGATTCGTCGAGGTCAGCAGATCTGGTGAGATGCCAGAGCCGACGGTTATAGTCCGGATGAGAGAGAATGAAAACACACTCGTTTAAGTTGGAAAGGCGTACCCGCGTGAGTTGGGTTCGTACCTCCAACTTAGGCGGGTGCATTTCGTTTTGGATAAAACCATAATGAGCTAAAGTTGACTTGTAATGAGTAGGCTTTGTTGTGCTCGGTTGAGATCCCTCATACAGCCCTGATTCTGGTGATATTTTAGGAGTTTAACCATGAATCAGTCTTCACTACTTGCCGAATTTGGCGAACCAATCACTCGCGTTGAAAATGCACTGCAAGCTCTACGCGAAGGTCGTGGCGTACTTCTACTTGACGATGAAGATCGTGAGAACGAAGGCGACATCATCTACTCAGTAGAACACCTGACGAATGCTCAAATGGCGCTTATGATCCGCGAATGCAGCGGCATTGTGTGTCTGTGTCTAACTGACGAGCAAGCGAACCAACTTGAACTTCCACCTATGGTTGTTGATAACAACAGCGCAAACCAAACTGCGTTTACCGTCACTATCGAAGCGAAAGTTGGTGTAACAACAGGTGTTTCTGCCGCTGACCGTGTAACAACGATCAAGACAGCTGCAAATCCAACAGCTAAGCCTACTGACCTTGCTCGCCCTGGCCACGTATTCCCATTGCGTGCTCGTAAAGGTGGTGTACTTGCTCGTCGCGGCCACACAGAAGGTACAGTAGATCTTATGCAAATGGCTGGTCTTCAATCTGCCGGTGTACTTTGTGAAGTAACCAATCCGGATGGTACGATGGCAAAAGCGCCAGAGATCGTTGCTTTCGGCAAACTTCACAACATGCCAGTACTGACCATTGAAGATATGGTTATGTACCGCACTGAGTTCGACCTTAAGCTTGCGTAACGTTTAGTGCTAAACGCTTAGCTCTTAAGCTAACGAAACTCAGAAATGAACATTGAAAGGTCTCACTCTTACTGCTTTTTCTAGTTAAAAGTATATAAAGGGTGAGGCCTTCTTCATTTCCTACACAGAAATCTAAGTTCCATCTCATCGCCCACGACTAACCTCTCAAAAAATCCTGCAAAATATGAGAAACATTCACTAGAATGGTGAAGTCATGCACCATCATTGATCATCCATAATTACAGGGAAATCATAAGCAACTGAAATATAACACTTATTTATTTTGGCACGGTGTCTGCACTACCACTAAGTAGGTATACAAATATTAGGAGTTGAATATGTTTGTAGTTATTTCAGTGGGTTTATCCCTATTAGTACTTGCAGCCCTGTTTCATTTCTCAAGGAAGAGACAAACAGCGCTATCACACAGGTTTGAAACCTTAGTTCTGCTTAGAGAATTATTGTTGTTATCACGCAAACATCGCGCGGCAACGCACTATGCTCTAGCTTATAAGTTGTCTAGCGACTCGATTCGCAAAGTGAACAAGATTTACGACAACATACTTGAAGTATCTGAACTGCTTCAGTCCCATGTGTCGTTTGATAGCCGCCCTATGTATCGCATCTATCACCTCAAGCTCATCGCCATGCACAGCGACTGGCAAAACCGTAGCTTGGTGCGTAACCAATCGATTCATGGCAAAACGATACGTCACAGCATGTTCTTAATGGATGAAGTGATGATCATCTGGCTTATTCAGTCTGAGCGTGAAGACATGAGCCGTGAGTACCACATGAATTGGCAACAGATCTTAGATTGCATGGAGATCCTGACCAAATTACGAATGTGTATCCCTGATATGGAGAAGCCTGAGGAGTACGCGAGATTCAAATTCTACGCCTCTCAGACACACAGAAAACTCAACCAGTTATCGATTATCTGCCCTCTTAGTAGTGGGTCACCGGTTTGTACGCGAGCGATGCATGCACTCTCAGAGATCGCATCAAGTAACGAAGCGACCCAACCGGCAGATAGCATGTACGAATTAACCAGTGATATCTCTAGCGTCGTGTCGCAAGTTTACGACCAAGTATTATCCGACATTACGAGAAGCTTGTATCAGCCTTTACCAGACGTAAACGAAAAGGTAATAAATACCCGATTATCCGTACATCATTACATGTAAAGACTTCGTGAGAGGAGAGCGTGCTGGAACTCTGAATTATTGAGTTCAAATCCGATATCACCATTGATATCGGATTTTTGTATTTATGAGCTTTTAAAATTCTATCGCTATGTATCATTGCCTATGAAGTTTCAAACATCGCCAGATTTGATATCGCTAGACCAAGCTTCTGCGGCAAAATCAATGAACTGACGAACAACCGGCAGCTGATAACTACGAGACAAATACACCGCCCACAGCACACTACTCGGTGAAACAAACTCATCCAATATTCGTATCAATTTGCCATTCGCAATCAGTGGGTTGGCTAAGTCACAAGGTAAACGAACCACCCCTTTTCCATGCTGTGCAGCGCGAGTTAGCACTCCAACATCATTGGCCTTGATAGTGCCAGACACCTCAACCGAATAGTGCTGATTATCCTTAACGAAATCCCACTTCGAGACATTCAAATGACGAAAGCAATTGTGTTGTCGAAGCGCTTCGACCGTTTCAGGCTCACCATGTTTGTCCAAGTAGGCTTGCGAGGCACACACGACTGAATCAATTACCATTAGCTTTCGAGCAATCAAGCTATCGTCAGGTTGGTCAGTATAGCGAAGGGCAATATCGATTCTTTCATCCACCAGCTGCGCAAAACGATCCGATGCAAACAACTCGACCGTGATATTAGGGTGGCGCTCAGTGAACTGTTCAACCACATCCAACAGCATGTTTTGAGTTAAACCAATGGGTGCAGCAATTCGAATGGTTCCAGAAAGATCCTCGGTTTGATTAAGTGCAGTGACTTCTAGCTCTGCGGTTTCATGGAGAATTTTCTCACAGCGTTGCAGAGCGATTTCCCCTGCCGCGGTTAAGCTCACCTTTCGAGTCGTCCTATGTAATAGCCTCTGCTTCAGCCACCCTTCTATCTCTTGAACATGACGTGAAACCTGCAACCGACTCATGTCCAAATGCTCAGCTGCTTGGGTGAAGCTGGCACAATTCGCAACTTCAACAAAGCTACGCATTGCCGTCAACCTATCCATCACACTCTCCTTGAACTATTTCGCAGCTAATCGAACCTTATTAGATCACTATATAGATACAATCTACATCATTTTGCGATATTTATCGCAACCTAGTGAGCTATTAGACTGCAATGGCTGTCGAGAAAACGACTCAATAAATTAGATAATTGGAGAGACATTATGAAAATTGCAGTATTAGGTGCATCAGGTTGGATTGGTAGTCACATCGCTCAAGAAGCTCAATCTCGTGGTCACGAGGTCGTTGCTGTTGTAAGAGATGCAAGCCGCGTGGAAACCAAAGGCATTGAAGTTCGTTCATTTGATTTACAAGATGAAGCCGCAAGTCTAGCAAACGCACTATCCGGCGTTGATGCAGTCATTACTTCGATTGGCGGACGCGCTCTAGGTAATCACGACATCGTAAAAAGCACAGCAACTAAGCTGCTTGATACACTACCAAGCATTGGTATCGAACGTCTACTTTGGGTTGGCGGTGCAGGCTCATTAGAAGTAGCGCCAAACGTACCGCTAGTGACTGTTCCTGACTTCCCTGCGGATTACAAAAACGAAGCGCTAGCACAGGGCGAAGCTCTTGAAGTGTTCAAGCAATCTAATAGCGAAGTTAACTGGACGTTCGTTAGCCCTGCCGCAGAAATATTCCCGGGCGAGAAACTATCGACCTACCGCACTGGTGGCGATCAACTGCTCACCGACGAAGATGGTAACAGCAAAATTTCAGTCAGCGATTACGCTATTGCGATGATTGATGAACTCGAAGCTGGCAAATTCCCACGCCAACGTATTGGTGTTGCGTACTAGTCAGCTCATATATAAAAACTAAAAAAAGCCGCTTGTTCAAAACAATGCGGCTTTCTCATCTTTTACTGAGCATTCCTTTAATCCAATGGCAGATGCCCTGTTTTCACTAGGATAACCGTCTCTTCTTCCACATAAGGAAAATGCTCACTCATGTGTGGGCTGCGCATCCATGTGTGTTTTGGATACTCACCATGTTCGTCTTTAAAGGTGCCAGAAAGTACAAATATCTCTTCACCGCCAAAGTGGCGATGCGGCTGAAAACGTTCGCCAACCGGCCACTTCACTAACGCGACATGCTCGTGTTCGAACTCATGCAGTGGCATCACTTGTAAGCCGCCAATACCCTGAAGCCATTCTGTTTCCAAAGTATTAATACGAACTTGAGTTAAGTCTCTCGCGTCAAACTGGTTGAGCTTAACCAAGATCGTACAGCCATTTTTGCTGGATGGGGAATGCGCGCTGCCCGGCGGATTACGGATATAAGTGCCCGCTGGGAAATCTCCGGTTTCATCAGAGAACACACCCTCTAATACGAAGATCTCTTCACCTTGCGGATGTGGGTGCTCAGAAAACGAAGAGTCAGGATCGTACTTCACCACACTAGTCGTGTGGCCCGATTCTTTCTCTTCTCTTTCAAGTGGCTTACGCCATACCCCTTTTGCAGGGCTCGCGACCCAATCTAGTGGTTCGGTTTCTATAACCAGTCTCTTTGAAAAGTCCATGTTGAGCATAATGACGACCTTACTCTAAATATTGTTTTAATTATTATTGTTGTCTTTCTAGTTTCTATTCTACGCGAATACTCATCAAGGAGGCCATCTCGCTGCTATTTTGCCTACGCGACAGCCACCTAAAAAGAATCCTAATTAATTACGACCAGCAATCACACCGCCATCAACATCCCAGATTGCACCCGTTACCCAATCTGCACTGTCTGACAGTAAGAAAGAAATGCTATTAGCGATGTCTTTCGGCAAACCAACTCGACCAATAGGATGGAACGCGTTGAAGCCTTCTAGCGCTTGATCCACTTCTTCCGGTTTGATGAAAGATTCGTAAATCGGCGTTTTAACCACAGCCGGAGACACCGCATTTACACGAATGTTATGTTCAGCCAGTTCCATTGCCATGTGTTGTGTTAATGCGTGCAGGCCAGCTTTAGCCATTGAATAAGCAGAAGATGGCGTCGCTTTGATTGCTTGCTTGCCCCACATAGAACCAACGTTAACCACACTGCCACCGCCATTCTTGATCATCAATTTACTTATCGCTTGAGTAATGAAGAAGGTTGCCTTATTAAGCTGCATGTATTGCTCGTAATCCGATTCTTGGTGCTCAATAAACGCTTTAGGGTTGAAGTAACCCGCCGCATTAACAAGGTAACCAATACCTTCATCTAACGACTCAAGGTGTTCGATAAGGCGAGACACACTCGCATCATCATAAAGGTTAGCTTGCCAACCAGAAGCATGGCCTAGTGATTGAAGTTCTGACACCGCTTTATCTAACTTAGTTGGGTTATTGCCGACAACCAACACATGGATGTTTTGAGCGACTAATTGCTTCGCTGTTTCAAAGCCCATACCGCTCGTGCCACCGATTACTACTGCAATACCATTTTTAGTGAAGTTCATTTTTTTATCTCCTAAGTCATGTGAACGTGGTAATCTTAGGCCTTGAACTAACACTATGAATAGTAAGTACAAATCGGTTAGGTAGGTACTTATTGGTACATCTTTATGAAAAATCAGGAAAACTTTTTTTCAAGAAAATCAGCACCAGAGCGCTCAGCTCGCATGGTAGAAACCATCTACGGCTGTAAATGGTCGCTAACGGTTTACCAATTACTGGCAAATGGCATTAATCGCCCTGGTGAAATGGTGCGCTCAGTCGAAGGGTTATCAACCAAGGTATTGAATGAATGCTTGAAGCGAAATGTGGAGTTTGGGATTTTGGATAAGCAGATGTTCAACGAACTTCCACCAAGAGTTGAATACCAAGTGACGCCGTTCGGCGAGAAGTTTTTGTTGATTCTAGAGCAGTTGGAAAACCTACAAAACGAAATCGACGAGATGTAAGCCCACGCTAATCCGCTCTATTCCAAATAATGGACAGCACGCACTATTTAGCTGACTGGCATTTGCTCAAAACGGCCTTTCACAAAATCAATGAAGGTTCGAATTCGGCTCGGTTGATAGCGGTCTCGATGATAGATCGCTGAAAAGTCCACTTTCGGCACTATCCACTCATTAAACACCTGCTCCAATTGCCCATCATTGATCTCTTGCAAGCAATAGATGGTTGGAACACGAATAATCCCATTTCCCGACTTAGCGCCCTGCACCAACACTCGCCCATTTTTACATTGCAGTCTGCCCGTCACATGAACATCGAGTGTTTTCTTGGTGTCATCAAGCGCTTGAAAACTCCATTTACGCACCGAGCCAGTTAAGCAGTCGTGATGAATCAACTCTTTAGGGTGGTTAGGCTTTCCTTTGCGAGCAAAATACTCTGGGCTCGCGAGTGTTCCCATCTCTATGTCCAATAGCTTCCTCGCAATAAAGCCCGCATCTTCAAGGCTCCCCATACGAAAAGCGATATCGAAAGCGTCTTCAATCAAGTCGACTCGGTTACTACTGAAATCAAGGCTGATGCTGATATCTGGGTAGAGCTGCATAAACTCATTGACCAGATCCGCGATGATCACTTCGCCTAAATAACCGCCAACACAGTTTACTTTTATATCGCCGCGCACCTCTTCGACATCGTCCACCGCAGCAATCAAGGCTTGGTCTATATTATCTAAGGCTTGTTCACATCTCGCGTACAGATCTTGCCCCGCGTGCGTCAGCCTTAAAGTTCGAGTGGTGCGGATAAACAGGGTCACTCCCATCTGTTTTTCTAGGCTACTCACTTGGCGTGATACGTGGGAACGAGACACATCCAACTCCTCAGCCGCTTTGGTGAAATTACCTAAACGAGCGATCAGCACGAAAGAACGAATATCAGACAGGTTAATTTGATTAAGCATAGTCGCCAGCTTACTAATGGAGTTATGAGATAGACGCTTTATTGTTGCATCACAGCAACAGTGTTTCAAGTAAAGCACTATATATCAACAATGTTATTTTCCTTAATATACCTCCATCGCAACGAAGCAAGACAACAAACACTTGATTCGAATGCACTTAAACAATACGTCGTAGCCAACCGACGCAATAAAAGTACAGAGGAAATAAAATGAAAAAACTAATCGTAATTACAGGTGCAAGCTCTGGTATTGGTGAAGCAATCGCTCGTCGTCTAAGCGATGAAGGTCACCCTCTGCTACTTTTAGCTCGTCGTATTGACCGCCTTGAAGCGCTGAACCTACCAAACTCTCTATCTGTGAAAGTAGACGTAACAGACAAAGCGTCTTTTGATGCAGCTATCGCACAAGGTGAAGAGAAATTTGGCCCTGTAGATGCACTTATCAACAACGCTGGTGCAATGCTTCTTGGTCAAATCGATACGCAAGACGCACAAGAGTGGAAGACAATGTTCGATGTAAACGTAATTGGTCTTCTAAACGGCATGCAATCTGTACTTGCTCCGATGATGGAACGCAACACAGGTACTATCATCAACATCAGCTCTATCGCAGGTAAAAAAACATTCCCAAGCCACGCAGCTTACTGTGGTACTAAGTTCGCGGTACACGCTATTTCTGAAAACGTTCGTGAAGAAGTGGCCGCTTCAAACGTTCGTGTTACGACTATCGCACCGGGAGCTGTAGAAACTGAACTTCTGTCTCACACAACCTCTCAAGAGATCAAAGACGGTTACGATTCTTGGAAAGAAGACATGGGCGGCGTATTGGCAGCTGACGATATTGCTCGCGCTGTATCATTCGCTTACCAGCAACCACAGAACGTTTGTATCCGTGAAATTGCTCTAGCACCAACTAAGCAACAGCCATAGGCCTTTGCTATCGCGACTAAATCAGCGATGAACTAAAAAAGCGCCACGACTTAACAAGTTGTGGCGCTTTTATTTTGATTCAATCTAATTGCTAGCAGTAAGCGAGATTAGAACTCAACGCGGTAAACTGATGTGCTACCGCTCACTTCATTGCCGACAGCGATAAAGTGGCTACCTGAACGCGTAAAATACTTAATTGATTCAGGACCTAGGTCACCCGCTTTAAAGTTGTAAGTATCGTTGTCGCAATCACCGTCTTCATCAACCTTAGTGCACACTGGTTGTGTGAAGTCTCGGTTGTTCAAGTAGCTGATGAAACTTGCGTTTTTAGGCTGTGTTACGTCGTAAACCATGATGCCACCTTGGCGCTCAAGTCCAATAAAGGCATAGTGCTTGCCGTTGATCTCCGCCACTTCGATCGCTTCAGGTTCTACGCCTTTATCATCACTACGATCGTCACCGCTTTGGTTGTTATCATTGGTGCTGTTGAAGTTTGCAGGATCTTGCTCAAGTACGATTCGAGCAAAATCATCGCCGCTATCAAACACTAGCTCGCCTGACTCATCCCAGATAGAGAACGAGCGGCTGCCGAATGCTTGAACCTTTTGGTCAGCAGCGAGTGTCCCTTGTGGCTTAATCACTTTAAGACGTGCAAGTTGCTTGTTGTCTTTCAATGCGCCTGCTAATGGGTGGTTAGCGTCAACGTCTAACTTCTTGCCGCGTACTTCATCGACATGCGCGATACAAAAGTCTTTCTCTGTGGTGTAGTTTTCGGTGCCTTTATAGTCATCGCCATCCCACTCAAAGCCTTTATCGTCACACTCTTTATGCGTTGTCTTGATGCCATACTCGCGGCCGTCACCTTCGTTCGCCGTCACGATGTAGGTATTGCCATCGACACTGTAGCTGGTGATGCTGTCTGGCATGTAAAGCCCTTCTAACATCGCGTAGCTTTGTAGGTTGCCGATATTTTTGTCTTTATTCGACGCATCCAATTGCGCGCTATCCCAAGGTTTGCCGCCTAAACCAAGAATCGCATCCACCTCTGCAGTTGCGACATCAATCGCTGCTAGTGCGTTGTTCTCTTGCAGGGCAACGTAGAGTTTGCCGTTGTCAGTAAACGTTAGGTATTCAGGCTCTAGGTCTTGCGCAACGGTCGCATCCGGAGCTGAAATTCGAACCTTATCGGTTAATTCCTGGTGACGAGGCTGACCTTGGTTAAATGCCTTGAAATTAATCTGAGTGACCTTCGCTTGCATCGGCCCATTCGCTAAATCCACCAATGTCACCGAACCTTCAGGATCAATGCTGTAATCCGCATTCGGCTCACCTTCATTTGCAGAAGCAATGTAGCGACCATCTTTCGAGAAGCTCACCATGTCTGGCAGTGCGCCAGCTGTGTAAGTGGTGATCAGCTCTAGTGTGTCTGAGCGATACAGAGCAATAATGCCATTTTGTTGCTTGTCCGCATTCTCAATCACGACCGCAACTAATCCTTGATGAGTCGACACGCTGTTCGCTGCACCAATATCAATCCCAGAAGCTGTAGCGGCTGATTGAAGGTCGATAGAACCCTCAGATGTCGGTGCGCTATCAGCGTTCATCGACAACACATCGACTTTCTGAGCTTGAGCGTTAACCACATAAAGCTTATCGGTACATGAATCGTAGCTGACGATTTCGGCTGCAGACGTATCAAACGGAGCGTCGGCGATTGAACGGCCAACTAGGCTGATTCCAGTTACCTCAGTATTGGAAGCGCTTGGCTGCTCGATGGATTGGCATTGAAGGCTAAAAGCATCAAGTGATGTTTGAGATGGCGTAGCAGTCGTTCGTGATGTTGAAGTTGATTGAGAACACCCAACTAGAGCAGAACTTACGGCGATAGGCAGTAATAGTGTCAGCTTATTAAATTTACGATTCATATATCCTCCATAATTTGAATCGCGATCATAGAGGCCGCTTATGACAGTTATCTTTCCCTTTTGTTAACAATAGGTGACGACAATCGGTTTCTTTTACCCATAACAACAGAAGGTTAGAATGAGCATTTCATTAACAAGCACACAAAAAAAGGCGCACAAGCTGGCTGGTGCTTGAGCGCCTTTAGTAAACTGAATAGGGAGATTAGAAGTTGTAACCACCACCGATCATGAATACCCATGGGTCGATATCAACGTCTGTTGAGTACTGGTTACCCGCTGTATCTTTATACTTTGCAGTTGTATCTATATCTGCATACCAAACCGATGCGTTCAGAAACCAGTCTTCATTGATCATGTAATCCACGCCAATATTTGCTGCAAGCCCCCAAGAGTCATCAAGAGACAAATCACGTAGTTGAGCGTCTTTACCAGTTCCGTTAAATTTTTCATCAAAGAAGAACGTGTAGTTAATACCTGCACCTACATAAGGGCGAATTTCACTGTTCGCTTCACCAAAGTAGTACTGAACCATAAGTGTAGGCGGAAGGTGTTTAACATCTGCAATATCACCTAGTCCAAGTAAATCAGTAGATACCGTATGTGAAAATGGTGTTGCTGCAAGAATTTCTAAACTAACGTTATCAGTGAACATATAGCCAAATGTTAGGCCAAGTTGAGTATTTGAATCTACAGATAGCTCAGAACCTGGTGAGTTTAGTACATCACCACTGCTGTCGTTTGGAGATACCATTGCTGCACCTGCACGGATGATGAAATCACCTTCTTTATGAGCAAGAACATTGGTTGACATAAGAGCCGCAATAACCGCAATACCACATACTGTTTTTTTCATTATAATTTCCTTTGTAGGGCTTTCTTTACTTGGTGAATGAATAATCATTTCTTATTTTGCGTGCAAGGTAACATACAATAACCCTACTTTATTGATGGAAATCAATTTGTGAAAAGTTGTGATTATTTATGTAAATTTATATCGAGCCGATCACTTTATTCCTTCATTTTATTGACAGTTTTGTAATGCAGCTTTTCCGTGCGTCATTTTGTTAATCCAAACAATTCACTCTATTCGGATCTTTTTTGGATCAAAATAGAGCAAGCCAATATCTCACGCGCATCATTTTGGTGCAGAACAACAAGAATCAATCTCGCCTCGTATAATATTCAATGAGTTACATTTGGCTTAGTGCTTGCAAGTCTATGTTAATAATCATAAATACATTGAGGTTCTGACTATGCAAGACACTCTAACAATCGTTCTGGCCGGCGGTGTTGGCTCTCGGCTTTCTCCCCTCACCGATAACCGTGCAAAACCTGCGGTACCTTTTGGTGGCAAATATCGAATCATCGATTTCACACTCGCGAACTGCCTGCACTCCGGACTTCGCCAAATTCTGGTGCTAACTCAGTACAAGTCTCACTCTTTGCAAAAACACTTACGTGATGGTTGGTCGGTGCTTAACCCCGAGCTCGGCGAATACATCACCAATGTTCCCCCACAAATGCGAACCGGTGATAGCTGGTACAGCGGTACTGCCGATGCGATTTATCAAAACTTGTATCTGCTGTCTCGCAGTGAAGCCAAGCATGTGGTGGTGTTATCTGGCGACCATATCTATCGCATGGATTACGCGCCAATGCTCAAGCAGCACAAAAAGAACGAGGCCGACCTAACCGTGGCGTGCATGGAGGTTTCGATTGACGAAGCCAAAGAGTTTGGTGTGATGGAGATAGATGAGTCCCTACAAATCAATAACTTTACCGAAAAGCCACGTTACCCTGCATGTGTACCTGGAAGGCCAACTCGAAGCATGGCTTCAATGGGTATTTACGTCTTTGATAAAGAAGTACTGACACAGGCATTATTGGCAGACGCAGAAGATCCAGACTCAAGCCACGATTTCGGTAAAGACATCATTCCCAAGTTAGTCGGCAACAACAGTGTTTACGCGTATAAGTTTGGTGACGAAGAAGGTCGCGTAACCCAAGATGCTTACTGGAGAGATGTTGGTACTATCGACTCTTATTACCAATCGAATATGGATCTGTTAAAGCCAGCTTCGCCTATCGATTTATATCAACCTGATTGGGCAATTCGTACTTACGAACCGCAGCTGCCACCCGCACGAACCATTGCTTCGGTTGAAGGTAACCAAGGAATATTCATCAACTCGATGATAGCGAATGGCGTTGTAATTGAAGGCGGCTCGGCGCAAAACTCTATCTTCTTCCCTAAAGTGAAAGTCAGCAATGCCGCGATTGTGATTGATAGTATTCTGTTTGAAGATGTTGAGATTGGAAAAAATTGCCACATACAAAACTGCATCATCGACAAGAACGTTAAGGTGCCTGACGGAACCCAGATCGGTCTTGATGGCCTTGCCGATGCGAAACGCTTCCACATATCAAAACAAGGCGTGATTGTGGTGCCCTCTTCTTACCAATTTGAAGAGTAACCTTTAACGTGGGAATAGCTTTTCTTTAAACGAAAAAAGGCAGCGAATTCGCTGCCTTCTTATTTACTCACACAGCTTCAGTTAAGCCTTAACTGTCCATGTATTCGATTAAACAGAAACCTTAGAAAGGCCCTAACTCAATCATTTGAGCAATCACAACAGAAACCAAAGCGCCTACCGACCAGAACAAGAACAGTGGTAAGAAGAAACGAATCCACTTGGTGTAAGGTACTTTTGCTATAGCCAATACCGCCAACAAGCCACCATTGGTTGGGTAAATATAGTTAGAAATACCATCACCCAATTGAGAAGCCAGTGCCGCCACTTGACGAGTCACTTCACCAATATCTGCCAACGGAATAATGATTGGCATGGTGATCACCGCTTGGCCACTGCCCGATGGAATGAACAGGTTGATCGCAGCCTGCGAGAAGTAGATCCCTGCTGCTGCCACAAGTTTAGAGCTACCAGAAATGATCTGTGCAAGATAGAAGATAATAGAATCAACAATCTTCGCGTCTTCCATAATGGTTAGCACTGAACGAGCAAAAAAGATGATCAGTACCGCGATCAATACGTCGCTAACACCTTTGGTCCAATACTCACAGATCTTGTTCGGAGATAAACCCGCCACCAAACCCGGAATAATAGCCATCGCCACGAATGCACCCGCAATCTCGGTGAAGCCGAACCCCATCGTCAACGTGCCGAAGATCATGTATGCGAATACGCCCAAGAACGCGATGCCCGCAAGCTTTTCACGTGTGGTCAGTGTTTTCGCTTCAACATTTGATTCATAGTGGTAACCCGTGCCGTGTAACAAGCCTTTGGTCGGATCTTGCTTAACTTTGCGCGCGTAGTTAAGCACATACCATGCACCCGTTAACAACATGAACATACCAACAATAAAGCGGTACCACATGCCTGAATACATAGGCAGTTCAGCGATAGTGTGTGCAATACCCGTAAAGAATGGGTTAGCCAAAGCGGCCGCGAAACCGGCACAACTTGCCAGTAAAACAACGCCAAGTGCCGTAATCGCGTCATAGCCAAGCTTGATACAGATCGGGATCATCAAAGAGATGAAAATGACATCAAGTTCACGCATACCGGTGAAGGTAACGTTGAAGAAGATCGCCGTCATGATCACAGGCGCAATCACGTATAAGCCTTGCTTCTTTAGCTTAGTAGTTAGTGCAACAACGGATGCGTCTAACAGACCCATGTGTTTGATAATGCCAAAAGCACCACCCACAAATACCACAACGCCCATCACGCCAGAAGCGGATTTGAAGCCTTTAAAAAATGATTCGAAAAAAGAGGCTAATGTTGTTGGGTTGCTGGTCAATTGTGTGTAGCTGTCTGGGTCGATAACCGTGCGGCCATTCATGACCACTCGCTCGAATTCACCAGCAGGGATGAAGTAAGTTGCGATTGCAGCAACGATCACCATGATAACCAAAGAGAGAAACGGGTGGTTTACTTCTTTCTCTGTCGGCGCTGTGTTACCAGCTTGAGATGTAGGTACGGATGTGGATACCGTAGTCGTCATATAGACTCCTTATTTGTCAGCAACTAAGGTTCACTTAGCCGCCGAGAGGGATTTTTGGAAAAACGAAACCCTTCACGCAGAACATAGTTCACGCTAACTAGGCTGTTTCTAAAAGGCCTTTGATAGATGGTGCTCTCAAATGTACATAGTGAAGTAGTGAGAACTACTCTCTTTGCGTCCGAGCAAAATGCAGATGTTCGGCCAAGTCAGGCCAAACTGAATGAGGTCATTACAAGCAGATAAACAGAAAAAGACTGTTTGGGTAATGCGTTTTTTATCAATTACAAAGACAAGCGGCGCATACTAGCACAACAAGTCATTAATTGTCAGAAAAGTGTGAGTTTCGTCATGCTTTGGTGAGCAAAAGAAAAGCGCCCACTAATAAGTAAGGCGCTTTTCTGCAATCGAATCGAGTTACTTAGGTGCTAATTCGTAGTTTTCTTGCATCTCATGAGGGGCAATCCCGTACTCATAATCCGCTAAGTAGCCATCCTTATAGACCTTCATTCCCTTCTCATCCCAGCTCACTTTGATCATCGCCGTGTTGCCATCTTCACTGCCTAACAGCTCCAGCATTTCTGCATCAATCTTAATGGCTTTGATGGTTTTAATACGCTTAAACGGCTTAAATTCAGTGGCCGAGAATACGATGGCCGAGCGATAACGCTTAAGCTTGAGTCCAATCGCAAAGATTCTCGATTGTTGCTCAAACTGCAACATATTGATCTAGGCTCAATTGATGAGTCTCGCATTTCAGAACTTGTGCGATTCAAAGTCGAAACGCCGGTTCGCTATGAAGGTGACATTAATTATTGGCGTCAGGGCGTCGAATTTCCTGTCGATCAACTGGCATCCAATAAAGAAGTCGATATTCGAGCACGCATTACCATACCCGAGTCTCAACTCACAGCAGGAGAGTTTCACTTCAATATGGAGTGGGCAGTTGAGTGTCTATAAATTAGTAACTTAAGCTGAGTTTTTAATCAAAGAAAAAAAAGTGAGTGAGCTGGAAAGAAAATCAATGGAGTGACAAGTTCGGAATTATAAAACCGATAAAGAGAGATTCACTGGGAATTCGCTGTAGGTTAGCGCAAATTATCAAGGATGGAGTTTTTTTGAACATGTCTTTAAAACACGAAACATAATATGCGATCAGTTCATCGGACTTTCAAGGGAGTAACAAGAGAATATTTGATAACACTGAAGTCAATCACACATGTGCTAATTCTCAGTTGGTTAATCTATGCGATGTTTGCTACGTTTAAATGACACAGTCATTGGAAAGGTATGATTTATGAAAATAAATGTTCAAACACATCATGTATCAATTAACGACGAGTCACGCAAAGACATCGAAGGTAAATTCGAGAAGATATCTAACCATTTCCCATCACTGATCAGTTGCGACATCATCATTACTAAAGAACACGGTCAACATCAGGTTGAAGTATTCACCAACTACGAAGGTGTACGAGTAACAGCAAAATCGACAGACGATGTTATGTACCCAGCTATCGCTGCAGCACTTAAGAAACTTGAAGCGGGCCTAAGTAACCGTAAGGGACAATTGAAAGCCGACCTACACGAGAAACCAACAAGCACGAAGCCAGAGATTGCTTCGGACATCATCCAAGAGATGAAATTGGTATAAATCGATAAGTAGTTAAAGCGAAATAACGAATAGACACTTATTAAGAATTTCAAAGCCAGCACATGTTGCTGGCTTTTTCGATCTTAAAGCCAAGCAAACCTTCCCTTCTTTACCGTCTCTCGAATTCAGCTCAACCCCACATCATTACTAACGCCCTTAAGTTCTTAGCAGCTATAACAATCACTTGTGGTATTTGATACAGTTATAAGCAGAAATTTAGACCACAACGGAATGTTTATTATGAAGAAAATCGCGTTGATACTTTTCCTTGCTACTCAATTAATGGCTTGTACCGAGGTTGGCAGTGAAGCTTGGTGTGCGGATATGAAAGAAAAGCCTAAAGGTGACTGGACGGCTAATGAAGCGGGCGATTTTGCCAAGCACTGCATTTTCTAGGCGGGTTGTATTTAGCAGTTCAGTACACCCCACTCAATGAAGCAAGTGAGTAGTTGCAGTATGGTTTACTTATCTCTGTAAAACGGTACAAACAAAAAATCGCATAAGTTAACGCTTATGCGATTTTTGTATGGAGAGATTCCTAGCTAATTTGTTAGGAACTTAAAGAACAATCATCCCATCTCGATAAGTCAGTGATGGTGCTACATCTTGACCAAGTAAGACTGGGCCATCGAGGTCGACGATTTCAGATTGAACGGCGATAGGCAGAGCTGCACGCATCGCCAGCGATGTACCGAGCATACAACCCGACATCAGCGTAAATTCTAGCCTTTGAGCTTCTTCAGCAAGTACCAATGCTTCGGTCAAACCACCTGTTTTATCGAGCTTGATGTTGACCATTTCATATTTGCCTAACAAAGATGAAAGTTGCGAAGTGGTATGACAGCTTTCATCAGCACACAGTGGTATCGGGTGCTTGATGTGCGCCAATGAGGCATCGTGCTGTTGGGGTAACGGCTGCTCGATCATCGCAATATCAAATTCTACCAGTTGATTGAACAACTCTTCGAGATTCAATCCTGTCCACGCTTCATTCGCATCCAATACAATTTGAACATCTGCCGCAGCTTCTCGTACCGCGCGAACACGCTCTACCACCTGCTCGCCGTCAAGCTTCACTTTCAGAAGTTTCGCACCATTCGCGACATAGTCTCGAGCCTGAGTCGCCATGGCTTCTGGCGTGCCAATCGAGACTGTCATTGCAGTCACGATTTGAGCAGGCAACTCAAACAAGCTATTCGGAAACGTCTGGTCGTTCTGCTGAGCTTCAAAATCCCAAAGCGCACAATCGACCGCATTGCGCGCTGCCCCTCCGGTCAATAAAGACTGAAGATGATCTCTTAGCTCTGCCGGATCAGTAACGCCTCGTTCAAACATAGCTTCAAGTGCGCTAGACGCTTGTTGGATTTGCGCTAACACAGACTCCGATGACTCGCCGTATCGTGGGTAAGGCGTGCATTCGCCCTGAGCTCGTTTGCCACCATGTTCAATGTAAACACGAACAACGTGACACTCAGTTCGACTGCCACGAGAGATGCGAAAAGGCGTTTGCATCGCGATAATAATGGGTTCAGCTGTAATCTTCATAATTTCACTCGGTTGATGTTCACTTTAACAAATGGAAACGTAGAAATGATGAAGTCGTTAAAGTGAATGTCGCAAATGATCAGTAATGTGTTGTACACCAAAGCGCACTGGGTCCGTCACTGGCACTTGATAGAGTGTGGTCCATTCTTGGCACAATGTCTCAGCCTCTTCAATGCTAATCGCCGACGTGTTCAAGCAGATACCCACCAGCTTCGCGTCTGGATTAGTCAGTCGCGCCGCTTGCAAGTTGGCTTCAATCGTCTGTTCTATGCTTGGTAATTTAGCATGAGGAAGGTTACGAATATGTGGTCGCCCAACTTCATGACACAGCACTAAGGCATCAGCTTGTGCGCCATGTAAAAGACCCAAACTCACGCCTGCAAACGAAGGGTTGAATAAAGAACCTTGCCCTTCAATGATGTCCCACTCGTGGTCGGTAAAATCGGGGCTAATCGCTTCAACCGCACCTGAAATAAAATCCGCAACCACTGCATCAATCGCAATACCGCTGCCTTCAATCAAAATACCCGTCTGCCCTGTCGCTTTAAACTGAGCGGATGTACCTGACTCTTTAAGCGACTTTTCGATAGCTAAAGCTGAAAACATTTTGCCGACTGAGCAATCTGTCCCGACAGTAAGCAGGCGCTTACCTTGACGAAGCTTACCGTTACCAACATTAAGAACACCGTCAAAATGGCGTACATCATGAAGCTTAGTCAATCCTTGTTGCTGCATGTCAGCAAGCGGTGAAAATTCACTCAATCGTTGGTGCATGCCAGATGCAATCTCATATCCCATTTCTGCAGCGGCCATAATGGTTGACTGCCAAGAATCAGGAATAACACCACCCGGATTTGCGGTACCAATCACTAGCGTCTTCGCGCCCTGCGCTTGCGCCTCTTGCAGGGTCATATCCGTTAAGCCCAGTGAAACGGTATCACCCGTTAAACGCAGTTGACCTAGGCAGATTTCTGGTCGCCATTGATGAATACCGCGAGCTGTTTTTGCAGCGAGTGGGTCAGTAACATCCCCAAGAAAAAGAAGGTAAGGTTGAGCGATCGACATGAGTATTCCTAATTAATAAGCCCTTGTATGGGTTTACTTTAATTAAGAACTTCGAAGCTGCCGAATGCCTATTTATGGCGAGCCTATAACCTTAAGTTATAGGGTGAGTATGGATTTTCAATGAAGCGATAAATTGCTTAACGGAAATCGACTGAGGGGTGTGCTCTGCGCAAAGCATCGATACCGAAAATTGGATGTCTGGTTGAAGCGGCAACACACAGACCGCATCGTCATTTTGATATTGCTCTGCCGTCCACGGATCAACAATCGCAAACCCCGCTTGGTGCTTGACCAGTTCCGCAGCGGCGCTATACCCACGTACAGATATCGGGTGGTGATAATGCTGCTCACGTGCAATAAGGCGTTGATGTAACAGGAGGCCTAATGGATCGCGGCTATCGAGCCCGATGATTGGCAGCGGATAATTGATCAGATCATCTAACGTTAATTCCGCGGGGAAATGATCAACCGTATTGGAAGGAACCAAAACCTTTAGTGATTCGGTTAATAGCGTTTCACTTAATATCGCAGGCGGTGCTTCATCGCCAAACGCGATAGCAATATCAAGCTCATGCTTTAATAACCCAGCACACAGCTCATCACGGTTTGCAGTCAGCAACTCAAAAGAGAGCTCTTGCTTACTGCCATTTTGCTCGCGAGACATTTGGGCGATTACCGGAGTCAGTAATTTAGTCGCTAAAATCGGCGGCGCACCAATGCGTAAATGCTGATGGCCTTGCTTCACTTTGTTGGTCAGAGATCGAAATTGCCCCAATTGCTGATACACCTTTTCCGCTTCTGGCAGTAAGGTTTTTGCCTCAACCGTTGGCACCAACCGCCCTTTAACTCGTTCGAATAAGCCAAACCCAAGTTGTTGCTCCGTGTGCGCCAAAATACGGGTCACGTTTGGTTGCGACACATGCAAGCTGCGCGCGGCTCCAGATACGGTTCCGGTCTGCATAATGGCGTAAAAGACTTCCAATTGTCTTAGGTTCACATTGATGTCCTTATGGTTCGCGAAACAAATCTAGGGGTTGGCTTTTCTTGTATTAGCTAAGCTGTTTATCGGTCTAGCTAGCGTTTTGCGTGAGTCTATTTTAGTAGCTCAGCTATCGTAGGTTGAAGTATCTCAGCCCAAGTTTGATAAGCCTTCGCATTCAAATGCAGATCATCACACGAGTACTTGTTCGACAACAGCTTATTAGGCGACAATACTGAATTCACATCTAAGAACGCAATGCCTTGCTGTGTACAGTACTCGCTTAGCTTGCTATTGAGCAGTTCAACCGACGGATTTAAACCTTGCAGTTTAGAGCCAACATAAAGCGTTGATTGCACCAATATGCGAATCTCATTTTCTTGCCACACCTTAAGCATATCAATGTAGTTCTGGTAGATATGGTCGACATCATAACCCTGAGCTAAATCGTTTATCCCTGCCATAAAACACACCAGCTTTGGCTTCACATTCAACGTGGTATCAATACGGCGCAACATGCCAGTTGTGGTGTCACCCGCTAAGCCACGGTTGACCATCGAAACATCGCGAAAGATATCCGCCCACGGGGCCCATTCGGTGATCGAATCACCAAACATGACTAGGTCTGCACTTGGGGAAAAATGGCGGTGATTATCTGATGTCATGATGTAACGACTCATACTGTGGCCTCGTTGCTGAATCTCAGACTGAAGAGCGACTGCCTTGAGGATCTCGCTATCTGGCGTGGCGCTATCAAATTGAGCTAGCAATCCTTCGATATGAGGCTTAAAAGGGCTAAGACGAGTACTCAGTTGATGATGTTCTTTAAGGGAAGATAACCTCTCTAGTAATGCATACAAAGAGCAGTTTTGACCAACTTCTTGGAATAACTGATAGAGATCGAGGACAGAGTGTTGCTGTAGCGCGGCAAGTAATTGCTTGTCTTCCATGGTGTTATCTAACCCTTCAATTATCTGATGATGAACTCAAGATAATATCCGATTGCGTACGGGATAGATAACACTAGAAGCAGAGAATTACTTTTCTTTGATCAGCAGGTGATTACGGTTATCGCGGCTTTTCTTAATCAGCTCGTTGCTCTCATCCATTTCATCTGACTTAGCAAGGCGATCATAAAGCAGCACGTTAACTGTTGCAGCCAAGTTCATGCAGCCAACCGTTGGTACGTACACAACATGATCGGCTCTGTCGGCGACATCTTGAGAAATAGAGCCGTCTTCAGGGCCAAAGATATAAATGGCATTTTCTGGGTGTTTAAAACGCGGTAGTGGTGTTGCACCTTCTGCGAGTTCTACGCAAACGATCTTAGTTTCTGGATCAAGATTGTCTAAAAACGACTCAACACCAGTCAACGGGATAGTACGCGCAGCACTCTTAGTATCGGTGTGGAATTTTGCGGCTTTTTCGTAGCGTTGCCCTGTGTATTTAACTTCGTCGACTTGGTAACAACCAGCCGCACGCATAACAGCACCAACGTTTGTCGGGCTCTTTGGGTTAGTTAAACCAATAGTCACATGGCTTTTGTTCATGAATCTTTCTCACTTAACGAATAGACATAGCAGGGTGCTACAAAGCGTCGCATTCTAACAAAGCAGCGTCGAATTCAAAAGCATCGATACAAACTCACTTTTTCGCGCTTAAGCCTCTAGTTGCAAGGCTTCTCACCCCAAAAACCTAACCGTCATCATATTTATAAAACAAAAACACTCTAGGATAACAATTAAACAACAAGCCCATTTACATTTTGAAACCACATTAATAATGTGTTGAAAATTACATGAGACAATCACACAGGAAGCGTGACATGACCCTAACCATCAAAAACCGCCTTTATATTCTCTCTTTTATTCCACTGCTACTGATGGCAATTGGGATGATGAGCGTGACGTATATGAAGAGCACCGAGCTAACCGCACAACAAGTAGAATCGACGCGTAGCAATATGATGGCGATGAAAGAAAAGGAACTTAAAGCGTATCTGCAAATGGCTCAATCTTCTATTAGCCCGTTCTTGGAAAGAGGTGCAACATTAGAAGAAGCCTTACCGACATTAAGAACTCTCGAATATGGCGAGTCTGGCTACATCTTTGGCTACGACTCTAAAGGCGTTCGAGTAGTTGTTGGGCAAAATAACGATGGCATTGGTAAAAACTACTACGACCTGCAAGACAAAAAAGGCAACTACCTGATTCGTGACTTGATCAAGAACTCAAAGCTTGGTGAGTTCACCACCTACTACTTTCCAAAACTTGGTCAATCAGAAGCTCTACCGAAACTGAGCTACTCGATATTCGTTCCCCAGTGGGACTTGATGCTAGGCACAGGTTTTTATACTGACGACATCGATGCTGTAATCGCAGAGATGAAAGAGAGCTCGAATGTCGCGTTACAAAGCTCATTGACGGCGATCGCTATATTCTGTGGTTTGATTGCCCTAGTAGTTGCTGCGTTTGCCGTTGCCGTCAACCGCACAATCATGCGACCACTCGAGCAGTTTGATCGTTCAATCAGCGCATTCGCGAGTGGCGAAGCCGATTTAACCGCTCGAATGGAAACCTTCAAAGCGCCTGAGTTCACTAAGCTCAGCGAGAACTTCAACGCCTTCGTGGCAAGCCTTCAAACCATCATTCGCAGCGTAAGCGATGTCGGTCAGCAAGTCGTAGCCGAGACATCTAGCATGTCTTCTCGCGCTGCGCAGGTCGACGAGATTGCTACTGGGCAACGTGAAGAGACTGAACAAGTTGCAACGGCGATGACTGAAATGACCACAACGGCGCAAGAGATCTCGAGCAACGCTAGCCAAGCGGCGGATTCCGCTAAACTTGCAGAGGGCAATGCCAAAGAAGCGCAACAGATAGTAAACGCCGCTGCAGATTCGGTGGCAGGCCTAGCGAGCGAAGTATCAGAAGCCAACACTGTCGTGTCTCGTTTAGAAGGTGATGTGCAGAATATCTCCTCTTCGTTGGCGGTCATCCAAGACATTGCCGAGCAAACTAACCTACTCGCGTTGAATGCCGCGATTGAAGCTGCACGTGCAGGCGAACAAGGTCGTGGGTTTGCTGTGGTTGCCGATGAGGTTCGTAAACTGGCAAGCCGTACTCAAGAAAGCACTGGCGACATTCACAAGATGATTGAGCAACTTAAAGCTGCCTCAGATGCTGCTGTGAAAGCGATGGATTCAAGTCAAAACCGAAGTGCGCAAACCGTGGAAGAAGCGAATGCCGCAGCCAAAGCACTGGCGAAGATCCAAGCGTCGATTGATACCATCATGGACATGAACTCGCTTATTGCGACAGCCACTGAACAGCAAAATATTGTAGGACAAGAAATATCTCAACGCATCGTGGTGATTTCTGACCAAAGCTCACAATCGGCAGAACTCGCGAATCAAAACCGTACAGGTAGCCAAAACCTCAACAGTCGTGCAAATGAGCTGTATCACTTGGTGGATCGCTTCACCGTCTAATACATTTTCGGTCTAGTAAGCCGTAATCAAACGATAATTAATCCTAAAACACGTCGGGCTTCAGAATCTCTATTCTGAAGCCCGTTTTTATCGGTGGAGGTTTTAAGCCATACACTAATCCAATTGCTCAGAAAGGAAGTCCACCAGCAGGCGAACCTTTGAAGATAAGTTGCGGTTCTGAGGATAAAGCGCCCAGATCCCTTCTTTGTCATCTCGATAATCGGACAGCACCTCAACCAACTCACCAGAATCAAGGTCTTCACTCACATAGTATTCAGGCAACTGCACCAAGCCAATGCTCTGCTTAGCTGCGTCTAACAAGGCTAAACCACTGTTGCACTTAATGCGTCCGTTAACACGAACTGAGCGAGGGCGTCTATTTTCTTTGAAACGCCAATGTTCAAATCCACCGACTAAACATTGGTGATTATTTAATTCTGATAATGTATGCGGCTCGCCATAACGTTCAATATATTCAGGGCTTGCACATACATAAAGTTGGCGTTGAGACAGCCTCTTTGCCACAAGGCTTGAATCTTCCAAGCGGCCAAGACGAATCGCAACATCAACACCCGAATCGATAAGATCGAGCTTTTGATTGGTCAGCATCAGCTCAAGCTCTACTTGCGGGTGAAGCTTTAAGAATTGATGCAGTATTGGGGCGAGTTGGCGCTCACCATAAGTCACAGGCGCGGTGACTTTCAGTAAGCCTTTGGGTGTGGATTGCATCTGCGTGACCGCAAGCTCAGCAATTTCTAAACCTTCGACCAACAACTTACATTGTTGGTAATAGAGTTGCCCAGCCTCTGTAAGAGACACCTTTCGAGTCGTTCGATTGAGCAGTTTCACTGCGAGTCGTTCTTCGAGGTTTGCTACTCTACGACTGATTTGAGCCACCGACGTAGCGAGCTTCTGCGCCGCACCAGTAAAGCTTTCACGCTCTGCCACTGCAACAAACTCACTTACCCCTTCCCAATTGGCCATGCCTTTACCTTATGCTGAACTTTGGTTACCCATACAGTGTATTGAAGTTAGATATCAGTGTCACCTTGCTTGATATGCGCTGTGCATTAATCTTCGGCACCTATAGTCATTCCCTTACAGAACCATATTTTTGTCCTAACATTAACCTCATCCCCTATTGCTAGGGTGAGAATCTCTAAAACACTGGTACAACAAAGTAAGGTATCCCTTTGAAGAAGTTAATCATACTTGCATCAACTCTTGTACTCAGCACCACTGCGTTTGCAGCAACTAAAACAACAATTCAAGAAACAACGCTAAAATCTGATACATTTGTTACTGAAGCGGAAGCATACGATGCAGGCACCAACCTTATGGATGAGTTAAGCGCAAAAACACCTTTTGAGCTTTCAAGAGAACTGCCACAGTTCCAACAGACAACCAAATACGATTCGTTCAAGATTGATGATGCAAATATGGAAGTGAAAAAGATCACTAACATGAACGGCGACATCCACTACCAAGCGAACGTAAAAGTGGACTACCGTTACACATACAAAGACGGTCTTAGCAGCTAACACTGAGTGATTGATCAGGTCTAAAAACTGATCACCTAGTCAAAAAGAAAGTCCGCACTCATAGAGTACGGGCTTTTTTTCGTTCAGCGCTGATTAATGGAATTCAAACGAGCAACCATTATCGGCTCATATGCGTCTGTCTAATTTTGAAAATTACACTTCAAACTGAGACACAAGGCTATCTAGCGCTTCACACTGTTCAGCCAATGCCATACATGCATTTTCTGCGCTGCTTGCCATCTCAACCATTTGCATGGTGCTTTCAGCGATGCGTTGAACATTCTTATTCACTTCTTCAGACACTTGAGACTGTTGCGAAGCCGCCGTAGCAATTTGTGTGTTCATGTCATTCATCTTGCCAATTGAGTTTCGAATCTCACTCAATGAAGACGCTGCAGTTCCTGCTTGAACAATGGTTTTCTCGCCACTCACTTTGCTTTCAGTCATCACGCCAACCGCATGTTTAGCCCCCACTTCTAAGCGTTCAATCATTGATTGGATTTCGCCTGTACTGTCTTGAGTTTTGCTCGCAAGCGCACGAACTTCATCAGCCACAACTGCAAAGCCACGACCTTGTTCACCCGCTCGTGCCGCTTCAATTGCCGCATTCAAAGCAAGTAGGTTGGTTTGCTCTGCAATGCCTTTGATCACACCAAGGATTGAGGCAATGTTCTTCACGTCTGTGTCCAGCTCTTGAACAACACCGCCCGCGTTCTCGATATCTTGCGCAAGGCGTTCAATCGAAGTCACGGTCAAGCCAAGCGTGGTGTCTGCCGATTCCACTTCATGATTGGCAACATTACTGGCGGTTGCCGCATCTAATGCATTACCACTCACCACTTCACTGGTTGCTTGCATCTCATGAACCGCCGCCGCGACTACTTCACTTTCACGCTGTTGGTTCGATGAAAATTCAGCAACACTTTGCGTTAACGATTTAATGTTTTCCATCTCAGCGCGTACCGCATTCGATGTAAAAATAACTTGTTCGACGGTGACATGGATCTTGCCAACAAACTGGTTGAAAGCAGAACTTAAACGAGCGATCTCATCATTACCTTCGACCTTCATACGTTGAGACAAGTTACCGTCACCCGATGCGATCTCATTCATCGCTTTCTCTACGTTCTGGATTGGCTGAACGATAAACCGATTGGATAACCACATAGCGAAAAGTGCAGCGAAAACAGCAACGGCCATACCCACTTCAATGATCAACTTACTCGATTCAATAGAGTCATCGGCTTGCTGGCGAAGCTCTTTCTGTTTCAATTCGATCAGAGTTCGGATATCGCGCAGTTGAGTACGAATGATCGCAAACTCTGCGTCAAGCGCTGGCGAGTAATCAATATTGTATTGGTCTGCGTTTGCTGGATCAGCGAACATTGGCTCGTGCAGTGCCACCCACTTGCTCATCGCGTTAACAAGCTTTGCTAACTCGCCACGTGAAGATGGGTCCAACACGCCCGCTTGATACAAGGTTTCGACACTTTCAAAACGAGGAACCGCTTTGTAAGCGTTGTCTTTAAATTCAAATTTTTGGTACTCAATCGCCGCTTGGTCTTTCGAGAGTAATAGACCTTGAGCAGAAGCGATAACTTGATAAATGTCACGATACCCATCTTCCAAATTGTCTAACACGGGCTGAACCACATTATTGAGCTCATTATTAATCGCAGCTTGAGCATTTGATCTGATAACGTTGAGCACAGTAACGGTAGAAAAAACAATCACAATCACCAACAGCGGGATCGCGATTTTACTCTTAATCGAAAGATTATTGATATTCATTGGGATTAATAACCACACTTCAAATAGGGATGCGCGCGCAATATACAGCACACATATAAAATCCCGCTAAGCTTTTGTGAGCTTCATCTCATAGCAAACGATACCGTAAATTCGTGTGATGCTTTTTCAATCAAAGGTTAACTTTCGGCGACTAAAATACTCTCTGATTTAGACTTATTTGCCGCTGATACGCGCAAATACTGGAGAAGTGTTAGAAATAACACCATAATGTAGGGCTCTAAAATAAGTAGGTAAGAACATGAAAATTTGTGGTGTTGAAATCAAAGGTAACGATGCAGTCATCTGTCTTCTTTCTCTATCAGATGGTGTATTTAACATTCCTGATTGCCGAGTTTCTAAAGTTTCAATTAGCGACGCAAACGACACACAGAATATGAAAGACTTTCAATTCTCTTTTGCAAAGTTAATGGAAGATTACCAAGTAGACAAAGTTGTGATTCGTCAGCGCCAAACTAAAGGCAAATTTGCTGGCGGTGGCTTTGGTTTCAAACTAGAAGCAGCGATTCAACTGATCGACGGCCTAGACGTAACCGTTGTATCACCGGCTGACATCAAAGAGAGCCTTAAACGTAACCCTCTAATGATGAAGTTCAAAGAAACTGGCCTTAAACAATACCAAGAAGCGCCGTTTACTACGGCATACGCTTGCTTGATGAAGCGCTAATAAAAAGTCGCTAGCCAATATTTGATACAGAAAGAGCCTGAATATTCAGGCTCTTTTTTGTTTCTAGTAATCAGCTTTAAGTAGAATTAGTTTGCTATACAGACTACCTCTCTAACGCTGTTCGTCTGCGGACCTTAATTAACTCCGGCTTCCTCACCACCAAATACACAGCTGTTGCTGACAACGCGAAGCCCATTGCCCCGTAGAAGTCGAACGATTCCCCAAAGATGAGCCAGGCTTGAATTGCTGTCGTCGGTGGCACCAAGTAAAACACTGATGCCACACTTGAAGATGCACCGTGCTCTACCATGTAAAGCAGCAAAAGGATTGCAACACAAGACAGAACAACCACCAGCCAGATTAGAGTTAGCGTGAATTCTACAGTCCAGTTTACTTGCATGGTTTCATAGCGCATTGCGAACGGCAGAAACAACGCCGCAGAAGCCAAGTATTGCACCATCGCACCGCCGACCATATCTGTCCCCTGACAGAAGCGCTTCTGATACAGAGTGCCGCAGGTAATACCCACCAAAGAAACCAAACACAATAATGTTGCCAAGCCTTTTTGGTCGTCTGACTGCCATTCAATATTACCCATCAACACCAAACTAATACCCGCAAAACCAAGCGCTAATCCCAACCACTGTGCAAAATTAAAACGCTGCGAAGTACAGCTGATCATAATCAAGGCGGTCAGAATCGGTTGTAAGCCAACAAGTAGAGAGCTCAACCCGGCGGGCATACCCATATCAATCGCCAGATAGGTGCCACCAAGGTAGAAACCATGAATCAAGATGCCAACCACACTTGCGTGGAAGAATGCTCGACCACGAGGAATACGACGCTTAAGGATTGCAATCAAAACCAAGAACAGCGCCACGTTGGCCACCATCCTCAATGAAAGTAATGTTGCGGGTTCCGCGTATTCCACACCAAGACGTGCGCCGACAAAACCTGACGACCACAATATTACAAACACAAACGGAATCATTTTAATCAGCATTACAAACCTCTGGTCAACTCTTCATCAATGCTGTTACCTTAGTTGGGTACAGATAACTAATAAAGATACAGATATAACACTTTGAATGGTTACAGATTGAGAGTGAGCAACGAGGGAGAAAAACGTGGAAGCAGAACTCAGCGGCAATAAATACCTTGCTACCGAACAACATATTAAGGCTCAGATCGATAAGGGGCTCTTTCATCCAGACGATCGCCTTCCCTCGATCCGCCAGTTAAGCGAACAGCTTGGCGTAAGCAAAAATACCGTAATTCGCGCCTATCAAGAACTGGAAGCCACAGGCTGGGTTTATTCAGTACCTAAATCTGGCTATCGCGTGAAAGCACCGAACACCACCAGCTGGGATGCATCAAGCCAACCTCAAAAAGTCGATCTATTGTCTGTCACTAAATCGGTACTCTCTCGTCCAAAAGGTCGTCTGAAACTATTAGCAGGCTCGGCCCACCCGAATATCAACAACCCTGCGATTCGAAGTTTGTATGCCGAAATCGGTCGCCATAGCCGTTTACAAACTCAACTTCCCGGTTATTACCAACTGCCTCCTGGAGACGAACAATTAGTAAAGCAATTGTTAAAGATCACCCATGATCTTGGTGTGCCTGCGGGATCGAAAGAGATTGCGATTACTCATGGTGCTCAACAGGCAATCAGTTTGGCACTACGTGCGCTCACCAAGCCCGGCGACATCGTGGCGGTCGAGTCGCCCTGTTATTTCGGTAATCTACTTTTACTTGAATCACTTGGCTTGCAAGCCCTTGAAATCCCAAGCAGCGTTAGCCACGGTATTGATATCCCATCACTACAGAGTGCGTTGGACAAATGGGAAGTGAAAACCTTACTGCTAACGCCAAACTTTACTAACCCAACCGGCTCAAGAATGCCATTGGCGAATCGAAAAGCATTACTGGAGATCACCGGATCTTTACCAATTATCGAAGACGATGTGTTCGGTAGCTTGGCATTCGACACACCAATCGCGAGCCTCAAAGAGCTTGATGATCAAGATAGAGTCATCTACGTCAACTCACTGTCTAAAACATTAGACTCACGCTTGCGAATCGGTTGGTTACTATCTGGGCGCTACCAACCTTTGGTCGAAAAGTACCTTTTATGCGACAACATGGGCAGCTCAAATCTGATGCAATCCGCGGTAGGGCAATTCCTCACTACCGGTAAATATCGCAGCCACTTATCCAAAATGAAACGGCTCTACCAAACCAACCAAAAGCAATTCCAAAGCCTGTTAATACAAGCACTAGATAGCCACCCACACCTTGTCGGGCAATACCACCTATCAAAACCGGAAGGCTCTTTTTTAAACTGGATAACACTGCCTGAATCGGTCGATAGCTACGCGGTCTATCAAGACTGTTTAAAGCATAAGTTGGGGATTTTACCCGGAACAGTATTTGGCACCAACGACCAATATAAACACTGCTTGCGCTTTACTGTTGCCAACATTGAAGAGAGCAAAGAGTGGAAAGAAGGGGTTGTGACACTAGCGAAAATAATCGCTAAGCACGTGCGTTAGGTTACCTTTCTAATTACCATTTAGACCAAAACAACAAAGCCCCATTCAACTGAGTGGGGCTTTCATCATTATCATATCTTGAGTTGCTTAAATACGATGGTTAGTTAAATACGATTACCCTTGCCAAGCGAACTGTTCAAAAACTTTGTCGACTGGCGTTTTAGCAACGTGGTTTACGTAATTACTGATCACTTTCTGAGACAGGCCAAGAATCACTTCTAGCACTTGTTGCTGACCGTAGCCCGCTTCGAAAAATGCTGCCATTTCACTTTCAGGCACATTGCCGCGGTTACGTACCATGCTCAGCGTAAAATCATGCAGGGCTTGCAGCTTTTCAGTGGGTAAATCTGTGCGATTACGCAGTGCTTCGGTGATTGCAGGATCAACCTTCATTGAATGTGCAATGCCAGTGTGTGCAGGAACGCAGTAGTGGCATTCGTGTTCAACGTTGATGGTTTGCCAAACAACCGTTAGCTCTTCAGCATCGAAAGATGAGTCACTAAACGCCTGATGAAGCTGAGTGTAAGCCTTAAGTGTGTTTGGAGATTCAGCCAACACACCAAACAAGCCCGGCACTCTGCCCATCTGCTTTTTAGCGCCCTCAAGAATAGGTTGGCTTTGCTCTGGCGCGGATTCTACTGAGTGAATTTTGAAGTTGCTCATTGCTCTATCCCTATCAATTTTCGGTTCTAAAGTTATTCAATCACGGAGCAATTAATGAATGTTCTCCGTTGGTGTGAAAACAATATAGATCAAACAAGAACGATCGTTCAAGCGTTATTTTGAACACTCGTTCAAAATATACATTGAAGCCTGACGGATATCTTTTGTTCATAACGAGAAAGCCCAACAGGCAACACCTGATGGGCTTTCTCTTTTTCTCAATTTTTTGCAAGCGGCTACCAATATTCTGCGTGAGCCAAGCCTTTAACACAACTCGACTTGCCACTTGTTACTTGTTACTTGTTACTTTGATTTCACCACCAGTTAACAATTGAGCCAACCAACCGTGAGGGAAACTCAATTCAAAGGGCGCTGGGACCTACTCAACGGTAATTTGCCCAAAGCCCACTTTTGAATAGTAGTCAGGATCACCGTACGTCACTGCAAGCTCAATACCCTGCTCTTTTAGAAACTGCAAACCGAAGTTAATCAGGCGCTGACCAATACCACGCTTTTGCATCTGAGTGCTCACCGCCACTGGCGAAAGCAAATATGCCTTGGTTTCATCATCAAATGAAAGCGGCGTAAAGATAATCGCACCCACAATCGTGCTATCCGCATCCGACTCACTAGAATCGTCTTCAATTAGCTCATAAACATACTTCTTTTTAACTGAATTTTGCCAATTTCTAAATCATTCAATAATGGACGAACGTTAACTAAACGATAAATAAACTCACCGAGTGAATACTTAAATCAACCACACATATACACCAGAAATTCCTGCTTAAATTTTTTAGAAATTAACCCCTAACTTTACTGAGTATTTTGTTAGTCTTGGAAACAATTATTTACAATCCAAACAAAATTTAATTGGATCGCTTGAGGTTGTTTTTCTTGAATATGAAATTATTCGGCAGTTCTTTGATTCTGTCAGGAACTGCATTAGGGGCTGGCATGCTCGCTATTCCCATGGTGTTGGCCCAATTTGGCTTCATGATCAGCTCAGTGCTGATGCTACTTATCTTTATCGGCACCACATACTCTGCACTCCTCCTGGCAGAAGCATGCACTAAAACTAAAGACAACAGTGGCATGAGCAGTGTTGCTTACCTCACTCTGGGCAGCAAAGGTAAACACTTTATCAATGCACTCTTTTACCTGTTGCTAGTATGCATGTTGATCGCTTATATCTTGGGTGTCGGTGACATCATTCATAAGCTACTGCTCGACGTTGGTGTCGATGTATCAGCATCCGTTGCGTATACCATTTTCAGCCTATTGATGGGTGCTATCGTCGTCTCGGGCAAGTCTTATATCGACAAACTGAATCGCGGGCTATTCATCTTGATGGTCGTGATGCTGTTTATCGTTATCGCGTCGTTGTTTAGCAACATTCGCCTTGATTACCTTACTCAAACCAGCCAATACACAGCCAATGATGTGGTGCAATACAGCGCGGTTATCTTTACCAGCTTTGCCTCTATGGTGGTGATCCCATCACTGGTGATCTACAACCGTGAAGCGACTCAAAAGCAGATCCGCAATATGATTCTGCTTGGCTCAGTGATTCCATTAATTTGCTACCTGACTTGGTTATTCGCGATTATCGGCAACCTCGGCACAGACGCGATCAGCCAGTTCCACAATATCTCTGAGTTGATCTCTGCGTTCAGCGGCCAATCTGCTTGGTTGAAAGTGGTGATCGCTCTGTTCTCTGCTCTAGCCTTGGTGACTTCTTTCCTCGGCGTGTCGATGGCGCTTTACGACCAAAACAAAGATGCGGTGACCAACAACAAAGCGTTGGCTTATGCGCTAACCTTCATCTTACCTTTGGTATTAGCTGAGCTGTTCGCTAGCCAGTTTGTAAGCATGCTGGACTATGCAGGTATGGTGCTGGTGTTCCTAGCTATCTGGGGCCCACTCGCAATGGTAGTTAAGGTTCGCAGACCTGACTTCCCTCACCTACAAACCGAAGGCAGCTACACAGCAGCCGGTGGCGACACGGCATTAATGGCGACATTTGGTTTTGGTGCGTTGATTTTCGTGTCTTGGTTTATGGGGTAGATCCCCATTGAATGGACTATCTGTTGCCATTTAGAAGACAGCAGATACAAATAGCCCGTTAGTCCTGCTATTAAAAGTAGAGACTAACGGGCATTTTACTTCTTATTGAGTGCTTGCTAGTTAGCTCTTAAACGTACTCGCAATATCTTTCAATGAAGCTGCTAACTGAGCTTGTTCTTTGGCTGTTGCAGCTATTTGCGTTGCACCTGTCGTAGATTCTGTCGACTTCTGCTCTACTGCCATGACGTTTTGAGCAATATCTTGAGTCACTACCGCTTGCTCTTCGGTAGCGGTTGCGATCTGCTCAGTCATGCTAAAGATCTCGCTCACCGATGCTGAGATACCTTGTAAGGTGTGTTCCACCTCTTTTGAATCCTCAACCGCTTTAGACGACATCTTCTGACTGTTATCAATCACATTAAACGCGGTTTGCACATCAGACTGTAACGAGCTGATGAAACCTTCAATTTCAGCTGTCGACTGCTGAGTACGCTGTGCTAACGTGCGAACTTCATCAGCCACTACCGCAAATCCACGACCTTGCTCACCCGCTCTTGCCGCTTCAATTGCCGCGTTCAATGCTAACAAGTTAGTCTGTTCAGCGACGGACTTAATCACATCAATCACACTGTTGATGTTATTACTGCTCTCGTGTAAGTGCGTGATCTTTTCCGCTAGATCATTAATTTCAGATGCCAGTTTTTCGATAGAGTGGTAAGAGTTTTGAACCGTACTCAAACCTTCTTGAGACTGCTCATCGACCAGTTTAGCGGAACTTGCTGTCTGCTGAGTTTTAGTCGCCACCTCATTTACCGTTGCTGATAACTCTTCTGTCGCCGTCGCAACCAAGCCAATTTGGTCTTGTTGTTGCACTAGCGTGTTCGAATTGTAGTGACAGGTTTGTGAGGTTTCTTCAGCGGCTGAAGCTAAGGTCAGACTCGACTGAGACAGGTTGTCGATAACGTTTGAAAACTTCTCTAGCGTTTCGTTGAGTGCCGAAGAGATCTGTCCAAGCTCGCTGTTGCCAACGAACTTAGCGCGAACTGTTAAGTCGTTGTCATTACGAACCTTAGACAACATCACTGTAAGATCTTTTACTCTCATCGTCAGGTCGCTGATCGCCTTATAGCTCACGAAGGTCGCGAACAAGGTTATCAAAGCAAACAGACCAATACTCATCATCATCGCAGACTGCGCCTCTGACATTTTTTTCTCTGTCAGTGCGATAAGCGACTCTGCTAGGCGGTTTTCTGTTTTCTTTAGCTGAACAATACGAGCGGTAGATTGCGAGAACCAGTACACAGGATCAACATCAAAACCGCTCATCTTAGATTCAGCCAAACCACGAAGCTTTTCTACTTCTGCCACCGAACGATCATTCAATTGCTGTTCAAAGAAACGAACGTTATCTGGGTTACTCAATACCTCAAAGTTTGAGAAATAGGTATTTTGCTCAGTCACCAAAGAGATGAATTTAACCAACATGCCTGGGCCAAATTCATTTTTAGAGAAGGTATTATTTAGGACAGCACGCTCGATACCCGCTCGCTCTTTACCTTGTAAAAAGTTGTAGTAAGCGATGGTTTCAGTGGTGATGGCAGCATCAGAGCTAAGCTCAGCAATTAACGCCGATACGCTCAGCAGCTTTGCATTCAGTTTGGTGTAGTAACCCAAAGCTTCAGACAGAGGAATCGATTGAGAATCCACTCGATTTCGAATAGAAGTAATTTGATTTAGGCTTTGGCTTATTTCAGTGTTCAGCCGAGTGATCTGCGGTAAATCGATTTCAGCAGATTGCCAGTATTCAGTTTTCAGATTACGTCTATTATCTGCACTGGCTCTTTGTGCACGTAGTTCACTGACAAACTTAGTGCCCTGTGAGCCGATAAACCCAGCCGTCATTCCACGCTCTTTTTGTAACTCATGCACAAGTTCACTGTACACAACCGACAAACGGGTAAGTTGGTTTAATGAAGACAATTCACTGGTGGTTTCTACGCCTTTTGAAATCGCAGAAACGCTAAGCCATAGAAATCCCAAGATCGGTAAAATAAGCAAAGCGATGATTTTTTGCTTAAAAGACATATCGGTTAATTTCATTATCATTTCCCTAGCAGCTAACAAATCTTTTCAGTCATCTAACTCGCACACCCTTAATAAGATGCGCCTCAATTGTGACTGTATAATTATTCAACTTGATCAATGTGCATCAATTACCGTGCCACACAGATCGCGATGCGATGAAGGTAACATTTAACCTTACAAAATTCATTGATTTACCGATAAAACTGTTAGCTAAGCGACCTAACGATACCCAAAACACATGCGACAACATTTTATTGACGTAAGCGACTGAAATCTGACACACTTTAACTACCCAAAAGGGGTAGGCCTGCACCAATTATGTGCTCAGAGAAAACGATATATTCAGAACTAACTATAGATTCAACGCTCACCAGCGATTGATTCACAACTAATCAACTCCCTATTCTGCGCTGATTAACTGTCTATTCCTCGTTAACTAAATATGTATAATGCCGAATTATCAAAGTAGAGATTCGCAATAAATATGCGACAACAACTGAGAGATATTGTATGGATTGTCCCGCTTGCGAAGAACATATCGGTTGGGAATGGGTAGAAGAAGCGGCTATTGAACCCAATGAGGAATTCGATTGTCCAGAGTGCGAAGCAACATTGATGTACACCATCGATGAAGGCACCTACTACGGCGCTCAGCACAAGACCGTAGAAGTTATTGATGATTAAGATTATTTCCTGATGATCTGGATGTTTTATTAACTCTTTGATGTTCTAAGCCTGCGCAAAGCAGCTAAACACACCTTTACTAGAACGGGCGTTCAGCATAAAATATTGAACATATGTTCAGATTAATGAAGTAGATGTTATGGCTAAGACCGCTAAGTTCGATAGACAAGACGTAGTAGATAAAGCAACGAACCTGTATTGGGAAAAGGGCTTTCATGCGACTTCTATGCGCAACCTACAAGACGTGATTGATATGCGCCCGGGCAGCATCTACGCGACTTTTGGCAGCAAAGAAGGCTTGTTTAAAGAAACATTGGCTCGCTATACCGAACTTGGCATCCTTAATCTGAACCGCTTCCGCAGCGAAACGGGTTCTCCAATCAAAGCGCTCGAAAATTTCGTAAAACGTGCGGTTGTCGAATCAAAACAAAGTTCGCCAAATGGCATGTGTATGCTGGCAAAAACGGTAGCAGAACTGACTGATGAACACGCCGAATTATTAGAAGAAGCAAAGAAATCACTCAAAATCATGGAAGGTGAGTTCGCTAAGCTGATCGCAGAATCACAAGAATTGGGTGAGATAAGCAAAGAGCGTGAACCGACTCAGCTTGCTCGTCATGTTCAGGTTCAGATCGCAGGCCTGCGTACCTACGCCAAAACCTGTGACGATATCGATTTGCTTAATTCTATGGTTGAAGACGTATTTAAGTACCACCCTTTTTAAGGGTTGAACTTATAGATTAGTAAGCGATACAAAAAGACTCCACTTTCACCTTAACCAGCATGAGCGGAGTCTTTTTAGTTTTGATCTAGTTAATTTTATAGATGATAAACTTTGCGGTTTAAGGATTACACCTTTCTCATGATCAACGCCTGAGCATTAAGCATCGCTTCCTTAGTACTGACATCTAAGGTTTTCACGTTCGCAAAGCGTTCCACTTCTTTAATCGCCACATCGTGAGCAAAGATCACCAGCCTCGCCCTTTCAATATCTTTCTGCGTGATACGATTGCCTATTCCGTTGGCACCCTGCGTTTCGACTTTAATCCGAACCCCAAGATGATGCGCCGCCTTTTCTAAAGACTTCGCCGCTAAGAAAGTGTGGGCAACACCAGATGGACAAGAAGTGATCGCCAATACATCTGCTTGCCCTTCTTCCGTTACCGAACCACAGGTCAACTGATTAGAATTCACTTCACCTTCGACCACGTTCTTCTTCAGAAGAATCACGATCAGGGCTGTCGTTAGAGCCCCCGCTAGTGTGCCAACGATATAGCCAATCTTGCCATCAACCACTGGCAACACTATCCATCCACCCCATGGTGCATGGTTCACTACATGGAACATAAAGCCAACCACGTTACCGACAATGCCACCAGCAACAACCGCAGGCAGAACGCGCGCAGGATCGGCGGCAGCAAAAGGAATCGCACCTTCACTGATACCGATCATACCCATGATACCTGCGGCTTTGCCTGCTTCACGTTCGTCTCGCTTGAACTTCTTCGGTGAAAGGAAAGTCGCCAAAGCCATACCCAGTGGCGGCGTACAAATCGCAATGCCAACGCCACCCATCAACCAAGGCTGAGTATTCACCTGCGTTTGAGCAAACAGTGTAGCGACCTTGTTGATTGGGCCGCCCATATCAAAGGCCGTCATCGCGCCTAAAATACTACCGAGTACCATTTTTCCTGAGCCAGCCATACCCGTCAGCATTTGATTCATCTCAAGCATCACTTGGGCTATCGGGGAACCAATCACCCACATCACAGCACCACAGGTTACAAAGGTGCCAACTAACGGATAAATGAAAATAGAGCTCAGCGAGATCATGCTGTCTGGCAGTTTGATCTTCTTAAGTAGATTCACCACAAAACCAGCGAAGAAACCGACCACAATTGCACCGAGAAAGCCGGTATTGTATTGATTCACCGCAACCCAAGAACCAATCATACCGGGCGCTAAACCCGGTTTGTCGGCCATTGAATACGCGATGTAACCACCGAGCACCGCTGTAAACAGGGTTAACCCCGCGATGCCCATCTGTGCGATATCTGCTAACACACCGCTTTCAGGTACTGCACCATGACCCGAAATCATCACCGACAAAGACAAAAGCACACCACCTGCAACCACGAAAGGAATCATGTGTGAGGTGCCGTATAATAAGTGTTCTTTGAGGCGATTAAGAGATTGTGCCCAAGGGCTTAGTGGTTCGACATACACTTCATGATGGCTAGATGCGTAGCTATCGAACGATTCTGAATTGGCTTCAAGAAACAGCTCTTGAGCTTCCTCGACAGACTCCACCGCCTTTAATTTTGTAACAAAGCCATCTTCAATAAGCCTGGTCGAAATCTGAGCCAGTACCTCGATATGGTGGTCGTCGTTGTTGTCTGGTGAAGCGAGCATAAAGAACACATCCGACAGCTCGCCGCCGTCTGCGCCATAATCGATGCCAGAACGGCTGATACCTACCGCCACCGCAGGTTTAGCTACGGCAGCACTTTTCGCGTGTGGAATGGCGATGCCATCGTCAAAGCCAGTATTACCGATGGCTTCACGCTTCCAGATGTCGTCAAGGAATTCACGTTTATTAGAGAGCTTACCGGCACGGTCGAGCAGTTCAACAAGCTCTTCAAATACCGCCTGTTTTGAGTCTGCTTGTAAATCCAAACAGATAATCTCGGGCTCGATAATGTTGGTGATATCCATATGCTGCTCTGCCTCGCCTGATTTCAGACTGAAGTAATTACGTAAGTGATAAGGTTAATAAGATGAAAAGATTAACGGTGTGAAGGCACTCAATATATAGGACGAAAGGTGCATTAACTGAATTATTGTAACCAAGAACTCAGAGTGTGACTTTCACCTTGGAATAAAAAACGCCAATCCATAAAATCCACAGAACCCATAACAATATCGTCCCTCTCCCATGCGAGCTTTCCATACTGGAGTTCCCATGCAAGATAGCTTTTGCCGGGTAGCTTCTGAAAGGTAGCTTATGTAACGTAACAGGGACGAGATTAAGCCGAGAATAATAATGAGAATTGTAGCGGTAACTGCGTGCCCTACAGGCATTGCGCATACTTATATGGCAGCTGATGCTCTAAATAAAACAGCCCCTAAGTTCAACGTTTCAATCAAGGTTGAGACGCAAGGCGCTATGGGTATTGAAAACTTACTGACAGCCCAAGATATTACCCTCGCAGACAAGGTGTTGATCGTCTCTGATATCGACATTGAACAGCCAAGCCGCTTCGACCCAGCTAAAACCTTATTCATTCCCATGGAAGAGGTGTTGTTGAGTGTCGATAAAGTCTTTATTAAGCATTGTCGAACCTAAACCTTTCATGAACGAATATCAGATCACCTTCTTCGTTGACGATCCTGCCGCAAACTCACATGTCGCGCAGCCGCTGACTCGCTTAGCGAAGAAGTTCAAAAGCAACATCCGCATTATCAACATCACTCAAAATCGAACCGCTGATCTCTCCAAATCCGTTGCGATGCTGCAAGTAGGTTTACTTCGTGGTGATTTGTGTCAGATAACCGCGGTTGGTATTGATGCGGAGCTTGCCTGCTTCGTTCTCAAAGATGTCATTGCAGAGCATTACGACATGGTTGGTTCGCAAGTGAACCATGAGTTCTCTAGCGATCTAATCCAGCGAATGCCACAGATATGCCCACCTTGTGATATCAAATGGCACCACGCTAAGGCGCAAACCCAACTGACCAAATTTGAGTGCTTAAAAGGGCTCGCTCACCTTGTTTATCCAGAAGATCCAGATGAACTGATTCTAGCATTTATTAAGCGAGAAGAACGCTCTTCAACCTGCGTGTCACCGGGTATTGCACTGCCGCATGTGATGTTTGAATCGACTCAAGATCTCTCGATTGCGGTTATCGTCAGTGACGACCCGATTGACTGGGCATCACGTATCGGCGAAGTGCATGTAGCCATTGCTCTTGTTCTGCCAACCAAGCCACAGCGTGAACACATTGTCGCGGCGACCAACCTAACCAGAAACCTGCTTCACGATCAGGTCAATGAGCGTCTGCAAAAGACCCGAAGCAGTGTCGACCTGCAAGCTCTGCTGATGTACATCTCGTCACGCCTGATTTGATTACCAGCTCGTTAGTTCTAGATGGATCCTCGATATTCAGTCGGGGTTCTTCCGGTGCGGTTTTTGAATACTCGGCAGAAGTAATTCACATCCTTAAAGCCACAACGTACCGACACTTCATTGAGCTTGAAATTGTATTTCTTGAGCATGAACTTGGCGCGGTCGATTCGCACACGTGTAATATATTCAGCCAGCGTCATGTGGCCTTGTTGACGGAACATTCGCGATAAGTGATTGGATGAAATACTAAAGCGCGAGGCAATGCTGTCTCGGGTGATTTGGCGGTGGAAGTTCTCTTGAATGTAGATACAAATCCCCTGATACACATCCTGCACTCGGCTGTGAGATTTTTCGACAGGCGCTTCCAACATGGTTTTACTGTATTGCAGTAGAGCTTGCAGCAATAACTCATCCATCGGCTGCTTGTTACTCTCTCTCGCTAACGAACTTAGCGCCTCCAAAATGTTATCAATCGCAAACCCAGAACGAGTCTGAATACTGTGCTTTTGGATATCGTAGAAGCTCTCTTCCCCTTTGCGCTTGCTCACCAAGCTTAAACCAAGCTGACGACGCCCAAACAACATACTTAGCACTGAGCAATCAGTATCCCAATTAGGTTTATTCCAACAGTTAGGTGGGATGAAAATCGCATCTCCTGCTTTCGCAATAACGTTAGTGATCTTACGATCATGACTCTCCATCTCATTAATATACTCTCCGTCTAGCACCAGCTCTAAGCGCGGAAAGTTCACCTGATAACTGCATGCTGAAGGCGTATGAAAATCTCCAGCAAACCAGATGTTGTGAAACGGTTCTCGCTCGTTTAATACCGACGAGATTAGGTCATGAAATATCATTGTTTCGAACTCTTATGGGCAGCAATAAGGCTACGGAAATAGATATACCTGTAACTGAAACATAGCGCTATTGAGCAAAATCACAATTTGAGATCTAGGTTACAAAAATCCAGTAGTAGAAATAAATATCCAGTCTAAGGCCAGATTTAGAACACCGTTATCATGATAAGAAAATTGACCTAACCCCTTATCAATAAAAGCCTTACCACCTCATAAAAGCTGTCAACACTCCCCCAAAACAGCACTCCTAAACGATCAAAATCACACTCCATTTAGAAGGCAACAATCATCCAGTAAATGCGTTTTTTCTTCACTACAGAAGGCAAGCCGTAGATTCCAGAATACCCCTAACAAAATAAAAACAGAGTAGGGGTTCATTATGATCACGACATTGATCAATCAAAATTTGATTAAGCTTTCTCTTAGCGCTAATTCAAAAGAAGACGTATTTAAAGAGCTGATAGACGTGCTTTACGCACAAGGCAGAATCTCAGACAAAGTACAGTTTCTTGCCGACATTAAGGCTCGTGAAGAACAAGGTAATACCGGGTTTGAAGAAGGTATTGCTCTGCCACACGCGAAAAGCAGCGCGGTGGTCAAACCCGCGGTTGTTATCGGTGTCCATCAACAGGGTATCGAGTACGGCGCAGATGACGGCCAGCCATCAAAACTGTTCTTCATGATCGCTTCTCCTGATGGCGGCGATAATCACCATATCGAAGTATTAGCAGAGCTTTCTTCAAAACTGATTGAAGAAGGCTTTATCGAAAGCTTCATGAATGCTCAATCTGAACAAGAAGCATTAGAACTACTGCTTAGCAAACCTGAGCCTTCAGAAACGGAAAACAACGTTGAAAAACAAGGCTTCATCATTGGTGTGACAGGCTGCCCAGCTGGCGTTGCACACACCTATTTGGCAGCTGAAGCGCTAGAGAAAGGCGCAGCGGCTCTTGGCTACGATGTTAAGGTCGAAACCAACGGTTCTATCGGCGTTAAAAACAGCCCAACTCAAGAAGAAATTGAACGTGCCGACGCGATTGTGGTGGCTTGTGACAAGCAGGTCGACATGGCTCGTTTTGCTGGCAAACGCGTTATCAAAACCAACGTAAAAGCGCCAATCAAAGACGCACAAGGCTTGATCAAACAAGCACTCAACGCGCCAAGCTACCAAGCTGAACAAGCACCGACTAACCAATCTGTTGCAGAGAAAGCCTCGCAAGCACGTTCAGACCTTTATCGTTACTTGATGAATGGCGTATCTCACATGATCCCATTCGTAGTGACAGGCGGCCTTTTGATTGCCCTAGCACTGGCTATTGGTGGCGAGCCAAGCGAATCTGGCATGGCGATTCCTGCTGGCAGCATGTGGAACCAAATCCTAGAAGTGGGCGTGGTTGCCTTCACCCTGATGATCCCAATCTTGGCCGGCTACATTGCTTACGCGATTGCTGACCGTCCTGCTCTAACCCCTGGCTTGATTGGCGGTTGGATTGCCAACAACGGTTCTTTCTATGGCGCTGACGCAGGTACTGGCTTCATTGGCGCAATCATCGCCGGTCTATTAGTGGGTTACTTCGTTAAATGGATTACCTCGTTTAACTACCACAAGTTCGTTCAACCGCTTGTGCCTATCATGATCGCTCCGATCACTGGTTCTCTATTCATCGCAGGTTTGTTCATCTTCGTCATTGGTGCACCTATCGCTGGGTTGATGGATGGCCTAACTGCCCTACTTACTAGCATGAGCACAGGTAACGTGGTTCTGCTTGGCATCGTATTGGGTGGTATGGCTGGTTTTGATATGGGTGGCCCATTCAACAAAGTGGCGTTCCTATTCTCAGTCGGCATGATTGCCAGCGGTCAAACTCAGTTCATGGGTGCAATGGCATGTGCTATCCCTGTCGCTCCGCTAGGTATGGCTATCGCAACCAGACTTGGCCGTAAGTTTGACCTGTTCGAATCTTCTGAAATCGAAGCGGGTAAAGCAGCAGGTGCGATGGGCTTAGTAGGTATCTCTGAAGGTGCGATTCCTTTCGCGGCTCAAGACCCGATGTCGGTTATCCCAGCCAACGTACTTGGCTCAATGACTGCTGCGGTTATGGCGTTCTCATTCGGCATCACCAACAGCGTTGCTCACGGTGGTCCAGTGGTCGCTCTACTTGGCGCAATGAACTACCCACTGCTAGCACTGGTATGCATGGCGTCTGGTGCGGGCGTAACTGCGGTTACTTGTATCGCACTTAAAAACCTACGCAAAGCCAAGCTAGCAACAGCAGCGGCTTAAGCCATTTCAACTCCAATGGCTTGAGCCCACTCTACTCTCGCATTTCATTAAGCCGAGTAGAGCTCAAGCCATGTTTCCCTTCATGGTGATTTCGATGTCTGATTTTTCTTTAGCGAACGATTCGTTCGTACAACGTTTTTTCTACCCTATGACTAATGTGATTCAAAACTACGCATGGGGTAGCCCTTCTTCGTTTAGCCAACTGTTTGGCATAGATAACCAGTCTGGTGAGCCGCAAGCAGAGATCTGGATGGGCGCTCACCCTAATGGTTGCTCAATGGTAAACGACAACGGGCAGCAGACCACATTATCGAGCTTGATCTCTAAGAACCTAAACCTGTTTTTAAGCGAGAAAGTTGCAAGTCGTTTTGGCGAGCTGCCTTACCTATTCAAGGTGTTAGCTGCGGAGAAGGCACTGTCTGTTCAAGTCCACCCAAACAAGCAGCAAGCGGAATCTGGCTATGCTCTTGAAGAGCAGCAAGGTATTCCGATGACCGCAGGCAATCGTAACTACAAGGATCCGAATCACAAGCCAGAACTGGTGTATGCCCTAACCGACTACAAAGCAATGAATGGCTTTAGGTCGATCAGTGAGATCCTTGAGCATTTTCATTACCTCGACATTCCTGAGTTACATTCGATGGTAAACGATCTCGCGGGCGATCAAACACCCAATGGCTTAGCCTGTTTTTTTGCAAGCTTATTGTCTTTGGAAGGTGAACAAAAAGGCATGGCGCTGACCATGTTGATCATGAAGGCCAAGCTTTCTGATAAACGTGTATTCCAATTGATTTCAGAACTGGAAAACCAATACCCAGGTGATGTCGGCCTGTTTGCTCCGCTACTATTGAACGTGATTACGCTAAAGCCGGGGCAAGCCATGTATCTGGACGCTGAAACCCCTCACGCTTACATCAAAGGCACAGGCTTAGAGATCATGGCGAACTCAGACAATGTGCTGCGTGCTGGGTTAACGCCTAAGTACATGGACGTGAATGAACTGGTTTCTTGTACACGATTTAACGAAAAGCCCGCGGATAGATTATTGCTCAGCCCGATTGAGCAAGGTGATGTGATGGAATACCAAATCCCTGTCGAGGATTTTAAGTTCTCTATCGTGCAAAATTCGCATCAACGCCAGATCACGACCGAAGGTGCCGAGATCCTACTACCTCTCGACGAATCTATGGTGCTTACTCACCAGTGCGGCGAAACCTGCGTGATAGAGAAAGGCCAATCGGTATTCATTCCTGCTTATGCTGAGAGCTACAAACTGGACTGCGTTGGCCGAGTAGCGCGTGCTTACAGCTAGCTCCCTTAGAACTCAGTACAAAGTCTTACTGCCCTGCTCATGCGGGGCATTTTTGTTTCTGATGAGGCCGCTCGGCGTGTCAAAAACATAATCAAAAACACCATCAAATATGACCCATCTCACACTGGATGAATGATGCAAATCACACTTAATTTTGCTTGGTACAAATGTACAGTGAAGGGCTTTTATTTGCTATTTCGCGAATGCCGTTAATCTATTAATTTTAATTCAAGAACTTCAATAGTGAATGAGTTAATAAATGATCACACAGCTAACTAACGTCAACTTAATTAATAACAACCTTCAAGCGAATAATAAAAAAGAACTGTTTGAAGAATTGGCAAGCATGTTATTTGAAAACAACCGAATCAGTAATAAAGAAGCCTTCTTGGCAGACATTGAAATTCGTGAATCTCAAAGCATCACCTCAATGGACGGCATCGCTTACCCACACTCAAAAAGCAAGGCTGTAACTGAGCCTGCCATTGCTGTTGGTGTTAAGCGTCAAGGTATCGAGTATGGCGATGAAGACGGCATCAATCCAACCGTATTTTTTATGATTGCCTCACCCGATAATGGTGCTGACCATCATATTTATGTACTACAAGAACTATTTGGAAAATTCAGCGATGAATTTATTCAAGATATCCATAACGCAAAAAACGAACATCAAATCCTTAATATTTTAATTAATTCATAAGGCGTAGAAAATTATGAGCACCCTAACAACTCAAGCTACGAATACCAATAATAAGAATACTAGTAGCGACTATAAAAAAATCCTTAGTACCATGAAAGGTCACCTGCTTTTCGGAACCTCACACATGCTGCCTTTTATCGTAGCCGGTGGTGTTCTGCTGGCTTTAGCGGTCATGGCATCAGGCAAAGGTGCGGTTCCAGCAGACGGCTTACTAGCAGATATCTCTAACATCGGTATCAAGGGCCTTGTTCTTTTCCCAATCATTCTCGGCGGCTTTATTGGTTACTCAATTGCAGATAAACCAGCACTAGCACCTGCGATGATCTCTTCTGGCATCATGGCTGACATGGGCGGCGGTTTCCTTGGTTGTATCGTGGCAGGCTTTATCGCCGGTGGCGTGGTGTTCCAACTTAAGAAGATCCCACTTTCTGCGAACATGACGGCTCTAGGTGCGTACTTCATCTACCCGCTTCTAGGTACGTTAATCTCTGCAGGTATCGTACTGTGGGGCATCGGCGAGCCAATCAAACTGTTCATGTATTCAATGAACGAGTTCCTAGCTTCAATGGCTGGTGCATCTAAGATGGTTCTGGGCACAATCCTTGGCGGTATGACGGCGTTTGATATGGGCGGCCCTATCAACAAAGTCGCGACCCTATTTGCTCAAACTCAAGTAGACACACAACCTTGGCTAATGGGCGGCGTTGGCATCGCGATTTGTACTCCACCTCTAGGCATGGCGTTGGCAACTTTCCTATTCAAAAACAAGTTCTCTAAACAAGAGCAAGAAGCAGGTAAAGCAGCAGCAATCATGGGCTCTATCGGTATCTCTGAAGGGGCTATCCCATTTGCAGCGAATGACCCAATGCGCGTACTTCCTTCAATCGTTGCCGGTGGTATCGTGGGCTGTGTATTCGGCTTCATGACAGACGTTCTACTGCACGCACCGTGGGGAGGCCTAATCACTGCGCCAGTATCAAGCAACATTCCAATGTACGTGGTCGGTATTGCGCTTGGCTCACTAACCACAGCCGTTATCGTTGGCTTCTGGAAACCTGTCGCGGTTGAAACCGAAGAAGACATGATTGAAGCGCCAGTACAAGCTCAAACAGCTCCTGTAGCAGGTGAAGGCGAGTACGACATCGTAGCAGTAACATGTTGCCCTTCTGGTGTTGCACACACCTTCATGGCAGCGAAAGCACTAGAGAAAGCAGGCTTAGCCGCTGGTCTTAAGATCAAGGTAGAAACTCAAGGTCAAAACGGCATTCAGAACCGCATCACTGACCTAGATGTAGCGAACGCAAGACTGGTTATCTTGGCTCACGATATTCAAGTGAAAGACGCTCACCGCTTTGCTAACGCGAACGTGATTGAGTGTTCAACCAAGGAAGCAATGAAGAAAGCCGCGACTATGGTGGCTATCTAAAACCTAAGATTATTTAAAACCAAAGGTTATCTAAATAATCAATAAATTAGTGAATGTTCACTATTGATAAAGTAACTACCCCTAGTAACTAAAATCCCCATTCGTCTAGTCAACGAATGGGGATTTCTTTTTACAAAACAACTCGTAGGATCAACAGAATCAGCTCTTAGGATCGAGCGTCTCTTCTGTTTCTAAGTCGAATAAGTGACATTGGCTTGTGTTGAAATGCAGCACCGTCTCTTCACCACTTCTTGCAGTGCGATCGGCATCAAAAGGCACGCGAGCCACCAGCTTATCTACACCGAGTTTAAAGTAGAGATACAGCTCATTACCCATCGACTCGACCACATCAAGTCTGTGCGTTTGGGTATTCACTTCAGACAAAGGCGCATCGTGATTAGCCAGTTGAATGTGCTCAGGACGAACGCCAAACCACAGCCACTCATCGAGTTTCTCTCGCGCGATAGCTTGCTTGTCTTGTGGTAGCGTCCAACGTGCGCCACTTTCTGATACTACATTCATTACACCGTCAATCTCGTCGACTCTCACCTTGATAAGGTTCATGGCTGGCGAACCAATAAAACCCGCGACAAACTTGTTTGCTGGGTACTGATAAAGATTCATTGGCGTATCGACCTGCATGATCTCACCTTGATTCAGCACACAGATACGGTCGCCAAGGGTCATGGCTTCCACCTGATCGTGTGTCACATAGATCATGGTGGCGTTCTGCCCTTCTTGCTTCAGGTTATTGTGCAGCTGTGCAATGCTGACACGAGTCGAAACACGCAGCTTGGCATCCAAGTTAGACAAGGGCTCGTCAAACAAAAACACATCTGGCTTACGCACCATCGCACGCCCTAAAGCAACACGCTGCCTTTGACCACCCGACATTTCACCCGGCTTATTATTTAGCAGGTGTTCGATATCCAGAGTCTTGGCTGCATCTTCAATTCGCTCATTGATTTCATGCTTTGGCAGCTTCTGTTGCTTTAGGCCAAAAGCCATATTTTCATACACCGACATGTGCGGATAAAGCGCGTAGTTCTGAAACACCATAGAGATACCGCGATCTTTAGGTGGCAGCTCATTCACACGCTTATCGCCAATATAGACATCGCCTTCTGAGATATCTTCAAGGCCTGCGATCATACGAAGCGTGGTGGATTTTGCGCAGCCAGACGGCCCAACAAACACCATAAACTCTCCTTCGCGAATATTCAGATCGACACCGTGCACGGCCTTAAAACCATTTGGGTAGGTTTTCTCTACCCCTCTCAGTGTGACTTCAGCCATAACCTGTCCTTAAATCAATTCGTTAAATACTATCTTTGTAATCTGTCGTGAAACGTTTTAGCCACGTTCTTGCAGTTGATTGAGCTCAAAGTGGGCGACCGATGCGATAACCAGATCCGCCACTGGCTCTAACTCGCTGTGCTGCGCTGTGCCCGTCAACACACCGACATTGCTTGCGCCTGCGTTACGGCCAAATTCCATATCCGAAACCGTGTCACCAAACATGATCACCTCATGAGGCTCAATGCCACACTGTTCGCAGAATGCATTGAGCAGTGCGGGCGCAGGTTTAGGTTCGATATCACCATCAGAGTAACCAACATAATCGAACATCTCGCTCAAACCCGATTGCTCTAGCGTGTAGATGGTTGAGTCTTTGGTATCCGCAGTCGCAATGCCTAAAATCATGCCTTGCTGCTTAAACAGGCCAAGCTTTTCAGCCACTCCCGGTAGGGCTTCAATCCAGCTTGGATTCTCTTCGACTTCGTCATTGAAAGCCGCTTTAGTCACCTTAGTGAACTCAACGAGCGAGACATTAGGTTGCAGCATGTTAAACCACGCTGTTGCGGTATCTTCCACTGGGTTTGAGGCTAATAGTCCATAGTTATCAACCACATCACCTTTCACGCCGATGGCCAAGAGTAACTCAGCAGGTGTGACAGTTTGATTACCTTGGTGTTGGTCACTGTAAGATTTCACACGCTCACAAGCACCACGAGAAACGTTAAGCCACATCCTGTGGAACTCTAACAATGTGCCGTCTTTATCAAATAGCATCGCCTTAAACTTCATCACGGCTCATTCTCTCCATTAGTTCTCCCCAAGTACGCACTAGGGGTTGGTTAAATTCTGGTTGTTTGCCGTCGAATACGGCGTTGATGCAGCCTTCAAACTCACGTTCGTCAGATGTAAGTTGAGTGCTGTTGATTAATGCTGAAGAAAGCGCTCCGCGACGAATATCAACTCGGCACCAACGGTAGCCTTCATCAATATGGAGACTCTGCAGCTCATCACTCAAAGCGATTCGTTCAACAATCTCACCATCCACCACGCACTCCGCGTAGTAAGGGTTTTCTGAGTCAGAGACGGCAATTCGGTATGTTAGTGGTTGGCCTTGAGAGTCGTTGCCCGGTAGCAAGTCGCCTAAGTTGATGTCAAACTTCAGGCCGCAACGTCGCTCCAAATACACTTGCCCATTCCGCAAACCAGACAAGATGCCTTCGCCGCTCAAACCATGGCTGTAAACGAAAGTTGATGGGTCACCGTAGATAGAAGGTTCATCCGATTTTGGATTGCGTTCATGGGGTTCAAGGTGTGAATCACTGCCGCCAATCGCCGTAATGCGTTGGCCACAATTCCACATTTCATTGAGAACCAATAACGCCTCTTCGGTCGCTTTTGGCGAGGTCGACCACGTTGGGTCACAACACACTTCAAACGTAGACACTTGGCTAAGATCCACTTGATCGTAATGCCAATGCCACGGCTTCATCATCGGGTGATTAATGCCAAGGGAACTGTATCCACCATTGTGTCCACTTCTAGCTAAATTCAATCCGGCTTCCATCGTCGCTTGGCTGCTGTGCTCAACGTCTCTAAGGTCTAAAGACTTAACCGGGCCATGCACATTAAAATGCCCGAGATCGGTCGTGACTTCTAACGCTGGTAAAAACAAACATTGGTTTGATACAGGCAGCTTAGGCTGGCAGATGTTGTGCTCGGTGAAGAAGAAGAAATCGAGCACTTGTGATTCAACAATATCTTTGGCCGCGGCCAAGGTATTGTGACCATCAGAAAGCTGAGTGTGGGCGTGTAAGTCACCACGATACCAGCGAGAGTCAGAATTCAGCATATGGCTGTAATCAAACTCGATATCGTGCTCACTTGTCACTGTTGGGTTCAGTTCTAACTCACTCTCAATTCCGTCAGTATTTAGCTCATTAGAATGATTAACTAACTCATCAGAGCAATGCACATCGACTTGATACTGCATCGCACGTTCAGTTCGAAACTCACCTTCGAGATTGTAAAGCTCCAAGAACCATTCGCCCGATGGAATCGCGCCGTCAATCGCGCCTAGACCAGAGTTTTGCGGTTGAATCGTGAGTGACTTGTGCGCCTTTTCAAATAGCACTTTGCCACGAAATGCTTGGTTGGCATCATACGCCGATGCGTACAAGAATCCTTTTTTCACCGTTGTGCCGGTAATCGTTACGCTGTGAGAACCTGCTGGTACATCAAAGGGGATATGTACTCTGCCAAACGGCAGCTCACCTTGAAATTGGGTCATTGTCTTCACCAAATTCGTCCTAATTGAAGGACTGGGTCAAAAAGAGGCCCACCCGAAAAGATGGGCCTTTATGTATGCATAAGATAGTTTTAACCACTTTACCGATTAAGAACGATTCGCTCGGTCTAGTGCACGTTGTGCTTTCTTAGCTGCTTGTTTTAGCGCTTTATCAGCAGGCACGTTTTGGATTTGAATTTGGTCTGCAGCTACCTTCAGCGCATCCATGATCTTACCGTTGGTAGGGTCAAGGAAATCTTTGGTCGCCGTGTTTGCTTGCTTCAAAGGAATCAGAGCTTGCGGATTCTCTTTAGTGAATGCTTGGTATTCTGGTACTTCAGAAACGCTGTTACGCACTGGGATATAACCCGTGAACATTGACCATGCCGCCGTGTTCTTCGCATTGGTGTAGAACTCAACAAACTCGAACGCACCTTTTGCTGCTGCTTCGTCTGTGCCTTTTGGCATTACGTAAACCAGCGCACCCGCTTGTGGAGCAGAAGGGTTTGAACCCCAACCTGGTTGCGTAGTGGCAGAAAGCTTAGTGAAGTCCAAATCACCTTGGTCACCCGATGAACCGGTGTAACCCAACGCGTTGTCTTTCATTACGTCATCAATGGTTTTGTACCAGTATTCCCAACCTTGACCGCCGTAGTGAATACGCATGATTTGATCATCGTGGATCCACTTACGGAAGCTGTCCCACACTTCAACCCATTCAGCCGAGTCGATGAGCACTGTTTTGCCATCATCACTGATGATCTTCGCGCCGTTAGAGAAAGCCGCGTCAATCATGTTGTCTTGACCCCACATTGGCTCCCATCCGTAAAAAGTCACGTTGCCTTTGTCATCACGTTGGGTAACTTTCTCCGCGACCTTAGCCACGCCTTGCCATGTGTTTAAGTCTTGCTCGGTAAAGCCGTTATCTGCCAATACCTGCTTGTTGTAGTAAAACACTTGAGTCGTACCGTAAGCAGGTAAGCCGATGATGGTGCCGTCGTCTGCGGTCACTTGGTCTTTAAACGCACCAATGAAATCAGAGAAGTTAAACTCTTCATCCATGAAAGCCGTTAGGTCGCGACTCAAACCACGTCCGTGCATTGCTTCCGCACGACCTGAATCTAACAGCACAAGTTCAGGGGCTGTTCTAGATGCTAGACCGGCTTGCAGCTTCTGGTAAGTTTCTGTGTAGTTACCTTGCAATGCTGGCTTCACCACATACTCATCTTGGCTCGCGTTGAACTCTTCGATGAGCTTAGTCATCATTTGCTGTGGCTTAGTACCACCGGAATACCAAAAGTTAACTTCGGTTGCGGCAAGAACACTGCTAGAGAACATAGACGCGCTTGCTGCGCCAGCACACACTAGTGCGAGAGTTTTTAATTTCATTTCCGTTTACTCTTTTACGCCGTTATCGGCGATACCTGAAAGAATCGTCTTTTGACAAATGACGAATAGAATTAACAAAGGCAATACTGCAATGGTGCTCGCCGCCATGATTTGCGACCAGTTCAATCCATAGTTACCTTCGGCAATAAAGTAGTGACGAATCCCGGTCGCAATCAGGTTGAGTTCCTGAGTGGTAATAACCAAGCTAGGCCACATGTAGCTGTTGTAATTGGTAATAAAAGTGATGAGGAACAGTGTTGCGACTGCTGCTCGGCATTGCGGTAAGATGATTGCCCATAAGATTTTGAGCTCACCTGCACCATCAATTCTTGCCGCTTCAATCAGCGACGGATGCACCTTGATAAACACTTGGCGTAGATAGAACACTCCGAAAACTGATGCCGCGTTCGACGCCACCAATCCCATGTGTGAATCCAACAAGCCCAGTTTTGCCAAGGTGATATAAGACGGAATGTACGTCACTGCGCCCGGCAGCATGTAACAGCCCATCACGATAAAATAGAGCACCGTCTTCGAGCGAAACTTCAACTGCGTGAGTGCATAAGCAAACATCGCCGAGTTCACAATCACCAAAAACGTAGTGAACAAAGCCACGCTAAAACTGTTGAAGATGTACAAGCCAAACGGCGTGCTGTGAAAGGTTTCGACAAAGGTTTCCCAGCGGAATTGCTCTGGAATCAAATCCAGTGGGTTAGCAAAGATCTCATCGTTGCTTTTCAGTGAACCAGACAACATCCACAAGAACGGGAACACCATAATGGTACCGCACGTTGCCAAGAACAGGTGCTTAGCCAGTGCGAGGAACGAACGGCGATCCACTGAAATCTTCTTTGACGCAACCTCTGATTTGGTCGCTTTGGTTTGTGCTATAACTTTGGCTTTCGCTGCGCTCTGGTTTAATACTTGATTGGCATCCAATACTTGCGTGGTCATAATTCTGTCCTTTCAAAAATCGACTAGTAGTACACCCAGCGCTTGCCGATGTAGGTATTAATAAGTGCCAGCAATCCAGTAATCAGGAATATCACTAACGATGTCGCGGCCGCAGGTCCCATTTCGTAACGTTCAAACGCTTGTTGGTAGAACAAGTACAGCAAGGTACGTGTCTCACCACCCGGCCCGCCCTGCGTTAGGATCTGGAACTGATCGAACGCCTGCATTGCCGTAATAATATTGACCACCACCAAGAAGAACGTAGTTGGTGAAATCAGTGGCAGCGTTATCTTCAAAAAACGCGTTAAGCTGCTGCAACCATCAATCAAAGACGCTTCGTACAGAGACTCAGGAATCTTGTTGAGCGCACTGATGTAAAACAGCATCGTCCAGCCAATCGCCTGCCAAACCGTCACGATAATCACCGCAATCAAAGCCGTGTTTCCGTTCTCTAACCATGGAATCGCGCTAAACCCTGCCGACTCCAGTAAGTGGTTTGCCAAGCCCGATTTGGTCTCGAACACCCAAGACCACACGATCGAAACTGCTACCGTTGGCGTAATCCAAGGAGAGAAGATCACCGCACGATAAAACTGGCTGCCCTTGAAATTTTTGTGCAGCAGCATCGCAAACACAAGGCCAAGAATAATGGTGGGAATCACCACACCCACAGAGAACCAGAACGTATTGAGCATCGCTTGGATGAACTCGTAATCCTCAACCATGTACTCGTAATTTTCTAAACCGATGAACGAATAATCTGGCGAGATGTAATCCCAGTCGGTGAAGCTGATGTAAATCGAATAACCAAATGGTACGAGCCAAAAAGTAAACAGTGGCACCAACAACGGTGCAGTAAATAGCAGTACCTTTAAGCGGTTTTTCATTGGTTGTGAGAAAGCACTCATGGTGACCTCGTCCTTATTTGTATGCGGTTAAATTAAGGGGTTTGTGTGACAGGTTAGTAAGAGCGCCCTTCATTTTTTTTATGGCTATCCATAAGAAAATCTTTACTCCAGTTCACCGTCTTCCATCTGGTGATAAAGCCAATCACAAAAGAAATTCACCTTGGCACTGCGTCGGTGTTTAGTAATCAAATAGTGGGCAGATTCAGCAGGCATTGAGGACTCTGTCGCCAGAACCAGATCGTTTTTCTCTAACAGCTCAGACACCGCAAGCGAACGCACCAACAACACGCCAATGCCATGTTTGACCGCTTCTAAGGCGTGCAAAGAATTACTCACCTCCAATAACACCTTCGGTAGGGTCATCTCGAATTGGTTGTGACTCAACCATTGCAGCCAGTTCTCTCGGTAGCCTTTTACTTGCACGGTCGGCAGAGCAGAAAAATCATGCTCAACCAAGGAGTCTTGATATTGGTTTTTAAAGTCTGGGCTACACACCAACTGCCAATGCTCTTGAAAGAGTCGCTCACTATGAGTGTCTTCGCTTTCGACCTTGCCGTTGGTCAGCTCGATATCGACATTCTGACAAGGGTTGGTTGATGGCCAGTCCACCAGCTGAATATCGAGCCTGATAAAAGGGTATTTTTGATAAAAAGATGGCAGGCGAGGTAACAGCCAGTTATGACAAAAGGTGTGATTAACGCGCAGGCTCAAAACGTCGGTTTCTTTTTCCCCAAACAGGATTTGAGTCTGTAGTTTCAGATGAGCCAATGAGCCCGCAACAATCGGTTGATAATGTTGGGCAGCCGACGTCAGCTTTACGCCTTTGGAGCTTCGCTCAAACAATGTGGTATCGAGAAAGGTTTCTAAACTTTTGAGCTGTTGGCTAACCGCCGCTTGCGTGACACAAAGCTCTCGGGCAGCTGCACCAATGGAACCAAGACGAGCAACAGCTTCGAACGCAACAAGAGCACGTAGAGGGGGTAACATGGCTTCACCTGATTGAAATAAAAGTGAAAAATACTTCAATCAGGTTTCAGTTTTTTGCGGTTCTAGTTACAGATTAATGACGAAGGGACATTGATCAGATATTTATGATCAACGTCCCTTTTCTTTATTTCATGTTCTTAGCGGTGTGTCGCCGCGTGAATCAAACGCAATTACTCTTTAATGTAGAGATCCTTAGAATAGATACGCCCTTCTACATTGTTTTTCGCAAAACCACCGACATTTGGTCGTACTAGACGAGCCTGCATGTAGTAGTAGATTGGCGCGATCGGCATGTCTTCTACCAGCAACTGTTCTGCCCGGTCGTAGAAACCTTGGCGATCTTGTTCACTGGTTGCGGCTAGTGCACTATCCATTGCTGCGTCGTACTTTTCATTGTTGTAGCGAGCAAAGTTACCTGAAGAGCCAGAACGCAATAGGCTCAAGAAGGTTGATGCTTCATTGTAGTCACCACACCAAGAGGCGCGCATCACATCAAAATCACCTTGGCGACGCGATACCAAGTAAGACTTCCACTCTTGGTTTTCTAGTTCAACTTGTGCGCCTAAGTTGCCTTTCAGCATTGATGCAATCGCCACTGCAATCGACTTGTTCGATTCGCTGGTGTTGTAAAGCAGTTTGAAATCCAACGGGTTAGACGCATCGTAGCCCGCTTCTTTCAGCAGCTCTTTTGCTTTTTGATCACGTTCCTTTTGAGTCCAAGTACTGTATTCAGGTTGTGTCGCATCAAAACCAGCCGTGTACTCATGAGCAAAGGTATAAGCCGGTAAGTTGCCGACCTGAGTAACACCATTGGTGATAACGTCACGCATCATGGAATAAGAGACAGCCTTACGGACTCGTGCGTCATCGAATGGTGGTCGTGTTGTATTGAACGCATAGTAGTAAGTACACAGCAAAGGCACTGCGGTAAACGCATCTTGGTATTTGGTTTTTAGCTGCTGCGCCATATGTGTCGGCACGTCCGAAGTAATATCGACCTCGCCCACAGCATAACGGTTAATCGAGGCATTCTGGTTCTCAAACGGAATGTAAGTCACTTCGGTTAAATGCGTATCTGAACTGTCCCAATATTTCGGGTTCTTCTTCAGCTCAATGCGCTCGTTCACCACCCACTCGTCTAGCACAAATGCTCCATTACCAACAAATTGCTTAGGGTCGCTCCACGGCTTGTCGCTACTTTCTAGGGCTGATTGATGCACTGGCATCATAGATGTGTGGCCCGTCATTGCCACAAAGTAAGGTACTTGGCTGTCGAGTTCAAAACGGACGGTGTACTTATCAATAGCCGACACGCCTAGTTCTTCAATCGGCTTCTTACCTTCTGCCACATCAGCAATATTGTTGATTTTGGTGAGCTTCAGGTACCACACATTTGGCGATGCCGTTTTTGGGTCTACCGCGCGTCTTATCGCATACACGAAATCATCGGCCGTCACCGGATCGCCATTCGACCACTGCGCGTCTTTACGTAGGTGGAATACAAACGTTTTGTTGTCTTCGGTTTCCCAAGACTCCGCGACACCTGGGGTGATATTGCCATCGCGATCTTGAATCACTAAACCTTCAAATAGGTCACGTAGAATGTGCATTTCCGGCAGGCCTTCTGCTTTCGCAGGGTCAAGCGTCGCCGCTTCTGCATCGTTAGCACGAACTAAATGTTGTTCTTTCGCCAGAGAAGTTCCCGCAGGCAATGTGTCAGCAACGGCAGTTACTGAGATAAAAGGGGTCAATAGAGATGAAATGAGTAAAGCCGTTGAATGTTTCTTAAAATCCATATGTTTTTGCTCTCCTAGCCTATCTTTGAAGCAAGTAATAAAATTAACAATGCGACTGTTGACGAGTTTTAACGCTTTAGTTTATTTAAGTAAGTTTGTGTAATCGTTAATACTTGATAGTACTTGATCAATCAGGAGATTAAGGTGAGTTTAATTCCAAGAACGGAAAGAGCTGCATTTTCAATAAAGCCGCTGTCATATGGAAAATCAGTGTTGGGTGCGCCTTTGCTCTATTTCCCCGCGCAAATAGAAAGCGAGTCTCGCGGGCTGATCTTAGCAGGCACACACGGTGATGAAACCGCTTCTATTGCGGGATTATCTTGTGCGCTGAGAAGCTTGCCAGCCGCCAACTTGCGACACGATGTGATTCTGTCTATGAACCCAGATGGCAATCAATTAGGAACACGTGCCAACGCAAACCAAGTCGACCTGAACCGTGCCTTCCCAACTCAAAATTGGACAGCAAACGGCACTGTCTATCGCTGGAGCTCCCACACACCAGTCAGAGATGTAAAAGTGAAAACCGGCCAAGCCAACCAGCTCGAACCTGAAGTGCAGTCCCTCATCACACTCATTGAACAGCGTAAGCCAAAATTCGTCATCTCTTTCCACGAACCTCTCGCCATGGTCGATGACCCAACCCAATCGGAGCTTGCCACTTGGCTAAGCAAACAATTCAACCTACCGCTCGTTGAAGACGTGGATTACGAAACCCCAGGCTCATTCGGCACATGGTGTCAGGAAAGAAACCTACCGTGCATTACTGTAGAACTACCGCCCGTTTCTGCGGATTTAACTATAGAAAAGTATTTGGATGCGTTTGTCGCAGTGTTGGGGTGTGAGGGAAATTAGTCTGGAGTAGGCTACATATACACATGCGAACAGTAATTCATCCTAATTACTAGTGAATCATATATTCCGTCTACTGAATTAATCCCATTCATAATCTATGCCGAATTCTTCCTTTGCATCATTTCAACTTATCTTTAGAGAAAGGCAATCGACATGATTAGCGCGATGAAAACTTCACTATCAATGAACTTCGGGGCTCGTCGCTATGAATCTAACTCGTTATAAAAAATCATGACAAGTGTCTGGACAAAAATGTTCCAAGAAAATGATCCTAAAACAGCACTATTTCTAAACTAATATTTATCGTTAGAGGTGATGGCGATTGGGGTTTACACGCAAGTTACTACAAGTAGTGTAATAAAGGCTCCAGCAAAGCACTAGAGCCTTAAATACCATTAGAAATTGGATCTAATTAGTAGCCTCAAGCTCTTTCTCTGCAACCGACAGCATCTCAAACTCTTCCTCAGCGGTCGATGCGACCAATTTATTACGGCTATATAGGCCATAATAAGCACCACCAATCACAAAGAGTCCCATAGTCATAAAGAATGCAGATGGGTCAAAAGCATAAACACCCGTCATTGCAATAAGCGACAGCACTAGTGAAGTGCCGGAAGTCAGCATGCCACCCGGTGTTTTGTATGGACGGTGAAGCTCTGGTTGCTTGATACGCAACAATATATGGCTAAGCGACATTAATGCATAAGACACTGTCGCCCCCACTACCGCCATCGCCAAGATCAGGTCGCCTTCTCCGGTCAATGACACAGCAAAACCAAACACACCCGGCACCACTAAAGCACGAGCAGGCACTTTGTTTTTGTTTGTAAGCGACAAGCTTTGAGGCAAGTAACCCGCACGAGACAATGCAAACACTAAGCGGCTATAACCGTAGATAATCGAGAAGAATGAAGCAATAAGTCCTGCAAGTCCTAGTATATTAACAGCCGTTGCAACGGTTGGATTACCGGTCAACTTCAAGGCATCGACTAGAGGAACGGCACTATTCGCAATCGCTTCAGAACCCACAGCGCCCGCAAGCAGCAGAACGACTAAGGTAGCGGTGACCAGTAAGAATAACATTGCGCCGATAATACCTTTGGGTACATCCTTGGCCGGGTTTTTCGCCTCTTCAGCAGCCAGTGGAACCCCTTCTACCGCAAGAAAAAGCCACATTGCAAACGGTAGTGCCGCCCATACACCATACCAACCAAAAGGAAGTAGTTCTGTGGCTTGTGCGGTTGCCGGAGCGATATCAAACAGATTATTAGCATCAAACTCACTAACCAATACGCCTGCTGTCATAAGAATTGCTAGTATGGCTAACCCACTGATGACCATCATGACTTTCAGAGCTTCTCCTACCCCTGCCATATGAATACCGATAAAGATGGCATAAAAGATCGCGTAAACAAGAGGACCATCGATACCCATTAGTTCATTCACCGCTGAGCCAATAAAAATGACAATCGCGGCAGGTGCAAGGGCATACTCAATTAAGACGGATAAGCCGGTAAAAAATCCCCCCGTTGGTCCCATGGCTTGTCGAGCAAAACTATAGCCACCTCCTGCAGCGGGAATAGCCGCAGACATCTCCGCCAAAGAAAGGACAAGGGTAAAGTACATCACCGCCATAGCAATTGCAGCAATAAGAAAGCCTCCCCAACCAGCTTGACCGATACCAAAGTTCCAGCCTGCAAAGTCACCAGAGATCACGTATGAAACGCCTAACCCTGCTAGCAAAATCCACCCAGCAGTGCCCCTTTTAAGTTGTCTTTGCGCCAAATATTCCTGATGTTCTGACATTGTAAATCCCTCTATTTTTGTCTTTTATCCAATTAAAAAATTGCCTGTGTGCTTGTCTTCTAACTGCTCACCACCTTCTTCCTCGATACTCGAACGGTCTTTAAGGTTGACCCCAGAAAGCTCTAGCCGACGAGCTTCCTTCAATAGGTATACCGCTCGCTTACACGCATCTTCATAAGCCAACCCCTGTGGGCGAATATTAGAAATGCAGTTCCTATCAGAGTCTTTTGCTCCTCTTCTTGCCTGCCAAGTCAGGTACATACCCATGCTATCTGGAGAGGTCAGTCCCGGGCGTTCACCAATCAAAACCACCACCATCTTGGCTTGTAAGCACTCGCAAACATCATCTCCTATTGCCACTCGGCCCTGCCTCACAACAGTAATAGGAGCAACATGCCACGGCACTTCGTCTTCCCCTAATAAAGAAAGCAGATGCTCAATGACTGGATTTGCATGATTTTGAATGGCAATTGAAGACAAGCCATCAGCCACTACTATCGCGAGATCAAACGGGGGAGACTCTGAATGAAGAACGGCTTGCAACTGATTCCAACAGACGTCATCAAGCTCACGACCAAGATCCGGCCTTTGCAAATACATGAATCTGTCTGTCGCTTTGCTGTGCGCCTTAATTGGTGCCTGAGAAGTGTGTTGAATGACCGAGTTTGATTGAGCGATGAGCTCAACCAATGAATCCACATCTAAAGCACAATGAACGGCATCCATCGCCTGTGCATGGTCGAGTTGAAATGAAAGCAACTCTTTAGTTGGAACGCTATTTCCACTTCGACCCAGTGCAATACGTGCCGATGTAAAACCTTTAAGCTCGTGCCAAGGGTTTTGAGTTACCAACTTAGAAGCAGAATGTTTTGCCATAGAGACCACCTTACCCATGTGCGGGGCCTCCATTAAGTTGTGCTAGAGCGCCAGCAAATGAGCCGGAGAGTCGTTCATTTAGGCGCACATCTTTTACATCATCAAAAATCTGCATCTGAGTTAGCCACTCCTCAAACTCCGGCGCAGGTTTTAAACCCAACACCTTGCGTGCATAAAGTGCATCATGAAACGAGGTTGTTTGATAATTGAGCATGATGTCATCGGAACCCGGAATCCCCATAATGAACGAGCACTCAGCGACACCGAGCAATGTCAGTAAGTTATCCATATCATTTTGATCGGCATAGGCATGGTTGGTATAGCAGATATCACACCCCATCGGCAGGCCAAGCAATTTGCCACAAAAATGGTCCTCAAGCCCTGCTCGAATAATCTGTTTTCCATCAAAGAGATATTCAGGGCCGATAAAGCCGACCACGGTATTAACCAACAATGGATTAAAATGACGCGCTACGGCATAAGCCCGTGTCTCACAAGTTTGTTGGTCCACACCATGAAAAGCATTGGCAGAGAGAGATGTTCCTTGTCCTGTCTCAAAGTACATGACGTTACTTCCAACGGTGCCTCGGTTCAGCGAAAGCGCCGCTTCGTTTGCTTCTTTAAGGATCGAAAGGTTAATACCAAAGGTATCGTTCGTACCTTGAGTGCCACCAATAGATTGAAAGACGAGATCCACCGGAGCGCCCATCTCAATCGCTTCAATCGTGTTTGTAACATGGGTTAATACGCAAGATTGGGTCGGGATCTGGTAGTGTTGAATGACCTCTTCCATCAGATTCATCAACTTAATTGCCTGTGGTACATTATCTGTTGCGGGATTAATGCCGATCACAGCATCACCATTGCCATACATCAAACCATCAAAAATACTGGCGGCAATGCCATTGAGAGAATCGGTTGGATGATTGGGCTGTAAACGGGTGGATAAACGACTAGGCAAGCCAATGGTGTTACGAAACGCAGTCACTACCCGACATTTTTTGGCGACTTGGATCAAATCCTGATTACGCATGATCTTACTCACTGCAGCCACCATTTCTGGAGTTAAACCAGGACGCAGCTTTGCAAGCGTGAGACTATCGGCTTCATCACTTAGCAGCCAGTTCCGAAAGTCTCCCACTGTAAGGTGATCAATCGCTTTAAACGCCTCTCTATCATGGCTATCAATGATTAAACGAGTAACTTCATCACTTTCATAAGGGATCACCGCTTCATTTAAAAACGTCTTTAGGGGCAAGTCTGCCAGTGTCATCTGAGCTACAACACGCTCTGCAGCAGAAGTCGCAGATACACCAGCCAAAACATCCCCTGAACGCTCTGGCGTAGCCTTTGCCATCAGATCTGCTAACGACTCAAAGTTAAAAACCAGGTGCCCTTGTTGTCGGCGATAAGCTGCTGTCATAAATTCCCTCTTCATAAACTGGTTCAGTTCTTGCTCAATAACCTTTTGTATATATGAGTAATTAAGCGATTTTTGAACCGAATGAATATCAAGAATCGGCAAACATAAAAAAGCATTAATAAACATAAACTTAAAGACACACTGTACTAATATGGGTCACATGGGTAGGTCATGGAATGATGAGAAAGGATGAAGAATTGATGCGTTATGCACCTAATTTGTGCACATTCAACACATTTGATGCAAATCAGCAGGCAGCCAGCCTCTTTAACTGGCAGCAAGAATATGACCAACTGAGTCAAGGAAGTTTTCTAGGTCAGATCCGTGAACGAAAATTTTCTCACGTGCACCTATTTCGAGAAGACAGCAACCGAAAGCTTAAGCAGCAATGTCGTATTAATGAAGGGATTTGGTTAGGGATCAGTGCTAACGATAGACCTTTACACATCAATTACGCACAAGGTAATCCTGATAGTATTTTGATCCGTGAGGCTGGGGCGGATTTTGAGCTACTTACGCCAGAAACCTTTTCTATTTATGGGTTAGTCATAAGCCCTTCACTGGTTGAAATGATTCAGCAACAGCTAGAGATTGAATCATTAAACAGCAAGAGCCACTTTCTTGGTTGCTCTCAACACTACACCCAACAAATAAAAGCTTACTTGAGCTTACTACTCTCCCCGAGTCAATCTCGCTGGTCTTTTCAAACTCATCAATCCATTGTTCAAGATATGTTGGTCGAATTGTTCGCTCAATCGTCTAATCAAAATATGCAAAAAACCAATGCCTCACAGCGTGAGAACACAATGCGTCGAATTAGGCAGTACCTAGATAACTCGCAGTACCGTAAACCCGTCACCGTGTCTGAACTGTGCGATGCGGTTTATGTCAGTCGCCGTACGCTGCAATACACCTTTGAGTCCTGTTGTGACATATCACCAAAACAATTTATACAAAATGTACGTCTCAACCAGGTACGGCGCATTCTGCAAAATCCGAGCGAACAACGGTGCATCAATGAAATCGCCTTTGACTTTGGTTTTTTTCATCTGGGATATTTTTGCCAAAGCTACAAGCAGTTGTTTGGTGAGTCGCCCATGCAAACACGTTCTAATGTCTAAAACCCAAAAAGTGTCGAGGGACAACTTAAAAAAATGTAGTTAGACGATATGAAAGACGAATAGATTAGTTGACTATCCTGCCTCAAGATCACAACGCATGAACTTCACTTCAAGTGCCTGCCGCCATCAAGGTGCAAAGTCCTTCCTGTCATATAGTGACTAGCCAAAACAAACTTAATGCCATCTATTACTTCTTCAAAGCCTGCCTCTGCGGGAATCAGTGCTTTTTTCAGAGCTTTGGTTTTGTACGCCTCGTCATCATGTTCATTGAATTTTATCATGGCAGGAGAGACAGTATTGACTTTCACCTTGGGAGCCAACATCGCTGAGAACGACAGCGTCAGGTTGTTGAGTGCAGCTTTACTGGCCGCGTAAGCGATGTGTTTTTTACTGCCTTTTTCCGCAACGTAATCACTGATGTGGATGATGTCCGACGTTTTATCGCCAGACATTAATTGGTCTTTGAGCATTAAGTTAACCAGATAAGGCACGGTAGCGTGAACCGTCATCATCTGGTTCATGATTTGTAATGCGTTTTCACTGGGATTTTTTTTGTTCTCCGGTTGCCAGTCGGAAGCGTTATGGATGATGGCTCGAATCGCCTTATATTCTTGACCAACATAATGCAAAAAACCCTCTAAGCTACTTTGTTGATAAAAATCTACCTGTTGCAAGTCGGCTCCACTGTCGCGCAGTATTTTCAGCTGGGGATAGTCGCTTCGGTAAGTGCCAACGACTTTGTATCCGTCAGATATAAGTTGCTGCGCCAGAGCGAATCCTAAACGCTTCCCCACTCCAGTTATTAGAATCGTTTCACTCATCGTAAAAACTCAGCTCTAGTTTGAGGGTTAGTTTTGAAACTGCCACCAAGCGCGGTTGTGGTGGTTTCAGAGTTAGCGTCCATAACGCCTCTCGATTTAACGCAGTAGTGAGTTGCTTTAATCGTCACAGCCACATTTTCTGTTTCAACCAGAGCCTGTATCGCGACCAGGATTTGTTGAGTAAGGCGTTCTTGAACCTGCGGACGCTGAGCAAAGAATCGAACAATACGGTTTATTTTAGATAGCCCAAGAATCTTGGATTCTGGGATATAAGCCACTTGTGCTAAACCATCGATGGTGATGAAGTGATGTTCGCACGTCGAAGTTAAATCTATATCCGATACCTTAACCATTTCATCAACTGACATTTTGTTGTCGATAACACTAATTTTGGGGAAGTTATTGTAGTCGAGCCCTGAAAATATCTCGTGAACGTACATCTTTGCAATGCGATGAGGTGTTTCAGCGAGACTGTCATCGGTTAAATCCAGCCCGAGCGTACTGACAACTTCCGTCAAAAGCCCTTTGATGCGGTTGTACTTCTGGTCGGGGTTCATTTCGCTCGATGTCATCGGGGTTTCTAGTCCCTTTTCGAGCAAAGCTTCTCTTACTTTTTCAGCTTCTGTGGTTAGCATTGAGTCGCTCCTTATGAATTAATCTTCGAGTTCTGCTTCATAGCTCAGGGTGAGCGAGACGGAATCGGCGAAACGTAGAGCATGAGGCTTGTCAATTCTCACTTGAGCGTATCGGACCCATGAATGGTCGATACAAATACCGAGTACGTCGCTGGTTAACTTTTCTAAAAGCAGAAACCGTCCAGATTCAACATGTTCAATAATTTTTTTGCAGATATTTTTGTAGTTAAGTGCGTTCTCCACATCATCAGAGAGGCAAAGGTTGTTCGCGGGATAATGGATCTCCGCATTTATGACGATGTCTTGCTGCTTGGTTTTTTCTTCTTCGTTGAAGCCGATGAAGGTTCTTAATCTGAGATTTGTGATGGTGATAATCGCATTGTGATTCATAACAGTTTCCGATCCTTAGAAGGTAGAGTGAGTTACGTGCCTATTAGAGGAAAAGATCAATAAAGCTCAAGCGTTCTGTTTAAAGCAGTTACAGGGACTAAGTGAAGCTGACCTCGAACGGTATAAGTTCGGTTTTCTGACTCAGCTGATCGAAGTTGTTCCAGAGATGCTGAAAAGAGATATCTAGAGTGGGATGAAGTTCTTGCGCGGCAACATCAACTAACGGTCGAAGCACAAAAGCGTACTCGGTGATTTCACCTCGCGGCAGCTCTACTCGATCGATAGTGCCCACTTCGTTACCGTAAAGAAGGATATCGATATCCATCGTGCGCGAAGCGTATTCTTTAGTTTCACGCTTGCGGTCATTCTCTAATTCGATTTGATGCAGAACCTTAGCCAGTTCAGCGATAGAAAGGTCACATTCAAACCCAACGACTAGGTTTAGGAAGTTGTCTCCTTCAAAACCAACAGGCTCACAATCGTAGAAATTAGAAATGTTCAGAGGTGCAAAGTGACTATTCAACGCTTTGAGAGATTCTGTGATGTGATGTTCGCGGTTAATGTTGCTTCCGATGCTGACATAGACGGTGGACATATTGTTTTCTCCCTTTTAGCTAACCTCTTACGTTGTAAGTCGCTAGGAAGATCAGCTATGGATCCGTTTGATGTAGGGAGGGTAAAAGAAAATCTCCCGACAACTCATATAGAGTTCGGTTCTGAGTCGGAAAGGAGGACTTTTGAACTAGAAAATGCCACGGGCGAAAATTCAGCTTATGAAGGTTCTGGACAAAAGCTTGCTAGAGTTATTGTACTAGTCGATAGTAATACACATTAGATTTTGTAGGGGTAGTGAAGGAATCTAACGAATGCCCTCACTCCATTGACCATCACATGTGTTACCCGCAGTGGTTTAACCTTTTAATTTGTAGCCAAATTAACTATTTCACTACACCACGTCACAGACTATTGTAATATTTACATCACACCGCCAAAAAGAAAGTAACACGATGATTTAAAAAGAAAATCAAACAAGACTCCATAATGATACCCTTCCTTATACCCTGTAATTACTAAGATGCATAATATACAGGGGAATAGCATATTAAATACCACTATTTTAGGAAGCTACACTCTAAAACTATTTATGGTTACTTTTGAAGGCAGAGAACTCCAAACAACTGGTGGAATGTGACCGTAACAATTTACTCGCTAAGTCGCAATGGGGCACATTGCGAGATAGAAAATGTTGTTGGTTCACTCTAAATTAGTGGCCAAATTCACTTAGCCACAACATACCAACTTCGATTGGCTTAGGTAATGAAGGTAGTGACTTGGTTTAGGTGGCCAAGTCAGCTATCTTTCATATTGACGGACAATTTAACGCTGACATTTTGTGAGCCCCCGAAAAATAAGAGAGCAGATATATGCAAAGTAATTTCCTCAGTCACTTCATGTCCTTATTATCTATTACTAGCGATTACATCTACTTTAAGGATATGAATTATAGGTTCATATTGTGCAGTCAGAACTTTGCAGAGCTTGTCGGGAAAAACTCATGGAGGGAACTTCACGATAAAGATGACTTTGATCTGTTTCCTCATGAACATGCATTAATGTATCGTAAGGAAGATGAGAAAATAATCGAAGGTCGAATACAGAAAACAACCTCAATCGAACCTTATACAGATAATGAGGGAAATGAGGGCTGGGTATCTACCTGTAAATGGCCTCTTTACAAAGATGGAGGAAGTGAGTTGATAGGAATGTTCGGTATTAGTCGTGATATTACTGAGCAAGTAAAGCTTCAAAAACTTCTTGACCTTAAGGAAAAAGAATTAGTTGAGGCAAATATAAAATTAAAGGAGCTTAGCGAGATTGATCCTTTGACAGGGCTATATAATCGTCGTATTTATTCAGCATATTTAAAAAAAATTTCAGCCTTAGCAATGCGATCTGGTGAGCCCTTGTCACTTCTGATTATAGATATTGATAATTTCAAAAACTACAATGATAATTATGGTCATGCTGCGGGGGATACAACGCTAAAGATAATTTCTAGCCAATTAAGAAAAAATGTGTATAGAGATTCTGATCTACTAGTAAGGTATGGTGGAGAAGAGTTTGTGGCTGTATTGCCCAATACTAACCTCCGTGATGCAAAACATGTCGCAGAAAGAATAAGAAAAAATATACAAGCTGAAGCAATGACTCATGAATACTCTACCGATGCAGGTGTTGTCACGGTAAGTATTGGCATTTCTACTATCAAAGGAAAAGTTATTGATACCGATAACTTGTTTTTACAAGCTGACAATTCCCTTTATAAGGCTAAAACATCGGGAAGGAATAGGTGTGAAGCCTTTTGTTGTGGATTAGCAAATTTGGTTAGATAGTTAGAGTTCTAGGCATGAAAAAAAGTAAGTCAAATGATGCTTTAGTGAAGAGTTTGTTCAATCGGTCGAAACACACAATGGGGCACAAACGTTTTAGAGTCGTAGCACTAAGGTGTTCTTGTCCCAAAGCGACCTTATCAACATAAAAAACAGGTGAATGATCAGCACACCCGAAAGAATCAAAGCGATACCAATCACCGCGTAAATATCGGTTTTGCTCATATACCAGCCAAGACAACGCGACGTCCAACAACATGATTACCGCCATACTCGACGCACAAAAAAGCGCGAGAGACGGATGTCATTCTCGCGCTTTTTAGGACCGTATAACTTGAAGTTTACGGTTAGATCTTAGCAGTAAACGTACGGCTAATTACATCTTGTTGCTGCTCACGTGTTAGCGAGTTGAATCGTACTGCGTAACCCGAGACTCGGATGGTTAACTGTGGGTATTTTTCTGGATGTTCGACGGCATCCAACAACATGTCACGGTTAAGCACGTTCACGTTAAGATGTTGCCCACCCTCAATACGAATCGATCCTGCACTTTCTTCATGGTGGAAGTAACCATCCATTAGTGCTGCTAGGTTCACTTTTTGGCTTAGATCATCTTTACCTAGTGCATTTGGTACGATTGAGAAGGTGTAAGAAATACCATCTTTAGCGTACTCGAACGGCAGTTTGGCAACTGAAGAAAGTGAAGCCACCGCCCCTTTCTCATCACGACCGTGCATTGGGTTTGCGCCCGGGCCAAATGGCATACCAGCGCGGCGACCATCAGGCGTGTTACCGGTTTTTTTACCATATACAACGTTTGAAGTAATCGTAAGGATAGATTGAGTTGGAACCGCTTCACGGTAGGTGTTCCTTTTCTGAATTTTCTTCATAAAACGTTCAACCAAATCACAAGCAATATCATCGACACGTGAATCGTTGTTGCCGAATTTTGGATATTCGCCTTCAATATCAAAGTCGACAGCGATGCCATCTTCGTTACGTACTGGTGTTACCTTCGCGTATTTGATAGCCGCTAACGAGTCAGCAACAACCGACAGCCCTGCAATACCACAAGCCATTGTGCGATGAACATCGCGATCCATCAATGCCATTAACGATGCTTCATAGCTGTAACGGTCATGCGAGTAATGGATCACGTTCAGCGCAGTGACGTATTGCGTTGCAAGCCAATCCATCATGTCATCAAAGCGAGGCATTAAGCGGTCAAAATCGAGAACTTCATCTTCGATACGAGCAACTTGAGGACCAACCTGCATGTTAGATTTTTCATCAACACCACCGTTAATGGTGTAAAGCAACGCTTTAGCAAGGTTTGCACGAGCACCAAAAAACTGCATATGTTGGCCAACCACCTGCGGGCTTACACAACACGCAATCGCGTAATCGTCGTTATCAAAATCCGCACGCATTAGATCGTCGTTCTCATACTGAAGTGATGAGGTTTCGATAGACACTTTAGCCGCGTATTGTTTAAACGCGATAGGCAGTTGTTCAGACCATAGAACCGTCATGTTCGGCTCTGGTGCTGGGCCCATCGTGTGCAATGTGTGCAAGTAGCGGAAAGTCGTTTTGCTAACCAGAGTACGACCATCAACGCCCATACCAGCCATTGCTTCTGTTGCCCAAATTGGGTCGCCAGAGAACAATGAATCGTATTCAGGAGTGCGTAAGAAACGAACCATACGAAGCTTCATGATGAAATGGTCAATCAACTCTTGCGCTTGTTTCTCATCAATCAGACCAAGTTTAAGGTCACGTTCGATGTAAACATCTAGGAAGGTTGATGTGCGGCCTAGCGACATCGCAGCACCATTTTGAGACTTAACCGCAGCTAAGTAGCCAAAATAGGTAAACTGGATTGCTTCTTGCGCAGTACGAGCAGGAGAAGACATATCAATGCCGTACTTCAAACCCATTTCTCGCATTTCATCAAGGGCACGAATTTGATCAGTAAGCTCTTCACGTAGACGCAATGTCTTATCTAAATCACCACCCGTTTCAAGCATCTTCTGAGTCGATTTGAACTGCTCATTTTTGTCTGATTTTAGGAATTCGATACCGTATAAAGCAAGACGACGGTAGTCGCCAATAATGCGTCCACGACCGTAAGCATCTGGCAGACCAGTAATAATACCAGAACGGCGACATGCTTTAATTTCGTCGGTATAAAGATCGAACGCTACTTGGTTATGTGTTTTGCGGTACTCAGTGAAGATCTTTTCGATTTGTGGCTCTAATTCACGACCGTACACTTCGCACGACGTTTTCACCATTCGAATACCACCATTGGCGATGATGCCGCGTTTCAGTGGTTTATCGGTTTGTAGACCCACGATTTTTTCGAGGTTTTTTGCAATGTAACCTGCATCGTGTGAGGTGATAGTGGAAACGATATCAGTATCAAAATCGACAGGGGCATGAGTGCGGCTTTCTTCTTTAATACCCTCTAGCACCGATTCCCATAGCTGTGTCGTCGAGTCCGACACGTCCGCAAGAAAAGACTCATCGCCTTCATAAGGGGTGTAGTTTCGCTGAATAAAATCACGTGCATTAACGGATGTTTGCCAGTCGCCAGCTTGAAATCCCGTCCAAGCTTCCATCATATCGGTTGTCGGAATAGTCATAATGACCCCCTAAGTTATTGATAAAAAGATAATATCTATGATTATTTATAATCATTGGTTTCTGCTGGCTATACTAAACCGACCAATCTATGAGTAAAGTGAGCTGTTTTCATAAAATACATGCGCAAAATGCATTTATTGGAATTACTATATTATATTCAATACCTTAAGTTGAAGGCTAACTACTCTAGATTCCAATTAGTTTGTTCCTTCAGAAGTAGGAAATAGACTCTTAGTGACTCACCGACGTTGAAAACAGGTTAATGATCACCACACCAGACAGAATCAAAGCGATGCCAATGATCGCGTAGATGTCTAGCTTTTGCCCGTAGACCAACCAAGATAACGCCGCGACTAACACAATCCCTGCCCCACACCAAATCGCATAGGCGACACCCAGAGACATAGTTTGAACCGTGAGAGACAACAGATAAAAAGCAAAGCCATAACCGACGAGTACTGCGGCGGTAGCAGGAAGGGAAGTAAATTGCTGCGTTTTAGGCAATAAAGAAGTCGCGACAACTTCAAGCACGATGGCAAGTGACAGCATCACTGGAGGCGGAAGAGATAAAAGCATGTATGAGTCCACAACATTAAATACGGCGCTCAGAATATTGTAGTTTTATTTCCAATTCATGTGATTTTCAGTAAGCAATTATTATGACGTACCTTAAAAATTCTTAAGTGTGACTTTCGGTTAACACGAGGAACCTAAATGCTCTATTATTACAAATACGTAATAATCATTTTCTATTTAAGGGGATTATCAAAACATGCACTCACACCTATACTAGCTCCAACAAAACGAGAGAGCGGAAACAATTAAGCTCAACTACACTTAACGGGTTGAATTTAATTGCACAGTTATCCGCTGTACTGACATATATAGGAAACATCCAATGACAATCGAAATTAAACCTGGTCAAACGCATATCAAATCAAAAGCAATGGTTGCATGGGCAGCTGGCGAGCCACTAAAAATGGAAGAAGTTGATGTACAACTTCCTAAAGCTGGTGAGGTTCTAGTTCGCATCGTTGCTACTGGTGTTTGTCACACTGACGCATTCACATTATCAGGTGACGATCCAGAAGGTATCTTCCCTTCTATTCTTGGTCACGAAGGTGGCGGTATCGTTGAGATGATCGGCGAAGGCGTGACAAGTGTCGAAGTTGGCGACCACGTTATCCCACTTTACACAGCAGAGTGTGGCGAATGTAAATTCTGTAAGTCTGGTAAAACTAACCTATGCCAAGCGGTTCGTGAAACGCAAGGTAAAGGCCTAATGCCAGACGGTACAAGCCGCTTCTCTATCAATGGTGAGACAATCTTCCACTACATGGGTTGTTCTACTTTCTCTGAGTACACTGTACTTCCAGAAATCTCACTAGCGAAAGTAAGCAAAGAAGCACCACTTGAAGAAGTTTGTCTTCTAGGTTGTGGTGTAACAACGGGTATGGGCGCTGTATTAAACACAGCTAAAGTTGAAAAAGGCGACAACGTTGCTGTATTCGGCCTAGGCGGTATCGGTCTTTCTGCAATCATTGGTGCTCGCATGGCTGGTGCTGACCGCATCATCGGTGTTGATATCAACGAGAGCAAATTCGAGCTAGCTAAACAGCTTGGCGCGACAGACTGCATCAACCCAATGAACTTCGACAAGCCAATCCAAGAAGTTATCGTTGAGATGACAGACGGTGGTGTTGAGTACTCTTTCGAGTGTATCGGTAACGTAAACGTGATGCGTCAAGCGCTTGAGTGCTGTCACAAAGGTTGGGGCGAATCAGTCATCATTGGTGTCGCAGGTGCTGGCCAAGAGATCGCAACTCGTCCATTCCAACTAGTGACTGGTCGTGTATGGCGTGGCTCTGCTTTCGGTGGTGTTAAAGGCCGCTCTGAGCTTCCAGAAATCGTAAACCGTTACATGGCGGGTGAGTTTGGCCTTCAAGAGTTCATCACTCACACAATGGGTCTGCAAGACGTAAACGAAGCATTCGACCTAATGCACAAAGGTGAATCTATCCGTACTGTTCTACACATGGATAAATAATACCAATCGTAGTAAATAACTGGTCATTCTAGCTTGTTAAAACACTCGATAACGGCGTTAGAAATTTTGATTGTAGAATAACTACTTATCGAAAATTTCTGCCTTGTTCTCAAGCCTTTTTCCTGCGCTATTTATGACCATCTACTTACTGTGATTGGTATAACACCTCTTGGTCTCGATACTTAGGTGTCGAGGCCACAGCTACAAATGAATAGCAACAAACTGTCTTCACCACCTCCTGCCCGGTGGGTGGTGAAACTTTATGTAATATAGACAAATTTACTCCCAAACCATCAACCTAACGGAGCACAATAGATGACAATCGAAAACATTAGCCAAGCAAAGGTTGCTGGTGGTTGGCACAAACAATACACCCACTTTTCTGCAACGCTTGACTGCAACATGCGTTTTGCGATTTTCTTGCCACCTAACGCAAGCAAAGAAAACCCAGTTCCTGTTTTGTATTGGTTGTCAGGCTTAACCTGTACCGATGAAAACTTCATGCAAAAAGCCGGCGCTTTCAAAGCCGCGGCTGAGCAAGGCATCGCGATTGTTGCACCAGACACTAGCCCACGTGGCGAAGGTGTTGCCGACGATGAAAATTACGATCTCGGCCAAGGTGCAGGCTTCTATGTGAATGCCACTCAAGCGCCATGGGACAGCCATTACCACATGTACGATTACGTGGTAACAGAGCTCCCTGCATTAATTGAGTCGTTCTTCCCTGTTACATCCGTAAAATCGATTTCTGGTCACAGCATGGGCGGACATGGTGCCCTAACGATTGGCATTAAAAACGAAGATAGCTACCGTTCTATCTCTGCATTCAGCCCAATCACCAACCCAATGCAATGCCCTTGGGGACAAAAAGCCTTCAACCAATACCTAGGCTTGGATATTGAAGAGTGGAAACACTACGATGCCTCTGAGCTTCTAAAAACCAAAGGCACTAAACTGCCAATGTTGGTCGACCAAGGTGAAGCCGATAACTTCCTGATTGAACAGCTTAAACCTGAGCAATTAGTCGAAGCCGCTAAGGTAACCAATGCCGATTTAGATCTACGTATGCAGCCTGGTTACGACCACAGCTACTACTTCATCTCTAGCTTTATTGATGAACACATTGAGTTCCACGCTGCTTACTTAAACAAGTAGCCAGATGAATTTAGCCCGCACTTTGTAAACGCAAGGTGCGGGCTTTTTTATGCCTACTGATTTTATAACGGTTGCTTTTATAACTGCTTAATACGCTGCTTTAACGCTTCTAAATCTATATCATTGCCAACAATTCGTAATCGAACATACTCTTCAGTCATCGCGTCGCACGTAATAGCAAAATCGACACCCGAACATGTCTTAATACCGATACTCTCAAATAGCTTTGAAAGGTGAGTTCCTCTCTTTTTCAACAACATAATGGGCGTCGATATTGACGTGCCAACCACCTCAATATTGTTCTCAGACAACAAGCCGATCATTTGCTGCTTAAAGTATTCAGTTTTGCTGCGGTTCATTTCTAAGAAGTGTATTGCATTGGGTAAGGTCGCCGATGCGATTTTTATTGAGGGGTAAGTCGGCGTAAACACACTCACCGCAGCTTCGATTGCAGAAGTCAGGTTTTCACTGCTGGCTAAGTAACCGAGTCGAATCCCAGCGAGCCCTAAACCTTTAGAAAAGGTTCGTAAAACTATTAAGTTGTCCAAGACTAAGGTCTGATCGAGCATAGACTGCTCAGGGGTCAGGTATTCACCATATGCCTCGTCGACAATCAAAATAGCGCCAGAACGCTCACATACTCTCGCTATCTCGACCAGATAAGCTCTGTCGTAGATTCGACCCGTTGGGTTGTTGGGATTATCGATATACACCAAGGCAGGATTTTGACTGCTTATTTTTGATGCCAACACACCGAACAGATCCGACTCGTTTTGATAATCAAACATGTTGATGGACTGGTACTTCCCGCCCACCAAAGTGAACTCTGATACTGCTTCAACAAACTGAGGGCCAATGCCTATCATGGTGCGATTGTTGTGATCGATAAGTTTATTGAAGATAAGTTCTAGCGCCCCAAGAGAGCCCGTGGTGTACGTAATACGACAATCTTCAATCCCAATAAACTGGCGAGTCAGATAAGTCAGCTCCGAAAGCTCCCTGTGGCAATAGTACTTATCAATACCGTAGATAATATCTTTGATCACATGTTCAGGAATTTCTGGTGCGCCAAATGGATTGGAGCCAAGTGAACAATCGATACGAAATGAGTGATCGACATAAGAATGGTATTCGCCACTTAACCGTGGATTTAAATGCATAAGAAAACGCTCAAAAAATATTCATGCGCTATTCTTATCGTACTGAATTTTATCTATATAGGTCATTTCGCGACAGTTCTTCGCCTTGTTTCGAGAGACTGGTTAAAAACCAAGATTGGTTCAAATAACGAATTCTCTTAAGCCATAATCAAGAGTTAAGCACTCGTGTTTACATTTCGAGTTAACCGAACCGCTTTCTTTGCGCTAGATTAAGCTGAGATAAGATAGGGTAATAACAGAGCTTGCATCTTTACTCTCCCTAGTTACCATAGCCCCATTAACATCCCCCATATTTTGAAGGTTGCTATGAAAGCAATTAAGACTCTTTTCTTCCTGATGGTTTTATTGAGCGGTCTGTTTACCGCTTGGCTGTTTATTCCAATTCCAGCGACCATGGACAAGCAAACGCTCGACGTTCCATTAACGGAACCATTCAAGCTTGTTGCGTATCGCAGCAACCCGAATGATGCGAGCAAGCCGCTGACTTACCACTACTATGTGATTTCAGATGTGGTTGGTGTAGACGACATGGACCCATTCCTGATTACCACGGACCAGTTCGTGAAGCTTGGCGAATTCGACGAGAACACATTCAACCTTACGGTTAACGGCAAGATTGATAGCTACACCAACGATTTGTGGATCAAGAAATCTGATGGCAAGCTTCAACACTGGTACGTGAGTATTAACGCGAACTATATTCGTTAAAATCGAACTGCAATAAACCTCATTTTAAAACTGCGCTTTGGCTTCCAAGCGCAGTTTTTGTTTCTAGCAACACCCTCCACTTATCCCGACCCGTTCGACATAAACTGCATTGCCTACTTTTGATTCACTGCTGCCCTTGCTCTCAAGGTGTTATAAGCTCTTTAGATACGATAAGCTCAGACCATGCTCGACGCCCAATAAATCAAAATAATAAAGGATCACCCGTGGAATTTACGCTCGACAAATTTAACGGCATCATCATTGACCCAGCAACAGCCCCTCACGATGTTGACTCATTCAATGCCGAACTCAGCGAGATCACCGAATTTTCAAAGCAGAATAGCAAAGGCATTATTTGGATTAGCTTACCTATTTCACTCTCGCACCTTATTCCGGTGGCGACTGAGCTTGGCTTTGTGTTTCACAACTGCTTAGAAGACGAGATTACGCTGATCCACAAATCCGAGATTGTAGAGTTTGTGCCTTTCATTCCGACCCACACCTTGGGTGCTGGTGCGTTAATCACTAACGAACACAATCAAGTTCTGATGATCAAAGAGCACGGCATGACGGGTTACAAATTACCGGGCGGTCATATTGAGTTGGGTGAAGGCATTGAAGAATCGGTGGTTCGTGAAACCTTGGAAGAAACCGGCATCGAGGCAACGTTCGTTTCTGTGGTTGGCATGGCGACGAGACACCCGTATCAATTCGGAAAGTCTAACCTCTACTTTGTTTGTCACCTTATCGCTCAAACTCAAGAGATTGCGATTCAAGACACAGATGAAATTGCAGAAGCTAAATGGATTGATGTTGAAGAGTACATTAACAACCCCGACAGCTACCCGTTCAACCGCCAGTTAGTCGGCTCTTTGATAGGCAAACAAGGATTAGAACTCACTCAGTTAGAAGGCAACTATGGCCCAGTCAACAAGCCCGAGATCTTCTTTTCGCAAAACTAGAGCGATTCAAATATAAAAACGCCAAGCTCATAAGAACTTGGCGTTTTGCTTTTCATTTTACTTGTATTGTTTAAGCCATCTCGTTGCTAGTGACTTCCTAATAGACTGTTCTAGAACCTATCTATTTTAGAAAAATCCTAGTGGGTTAGTATCGTAGCTGATCAACAGGTTCTTAGTATTTTGGTAGTGATCGAGCATCATCTTATGTGTCTCACGGCCGATGCCGGATTTCTTATAACCACCAAACGCACGCGCTCCATTTCAGCATCGTGTGATTTGCACCATGGCGAGCAACAAATCGAACACGCTTGGCAGCAAGCCAACAAGGTAATCGATAAAGGGATCAGTTTGTTGATCTTAGGAGAAACAGGAGTTGGCAAAGGCGAGTTTGTTAAAGTGCTGCACAAGCAAAGCCAGCGTAAGTCTTCGCCCTTGGTAGCGGTAAATTGTGGCGCGCTGCCTAAAGACCTTATCGAATCTGAACTGTTTGGTTACGCGCCGGGCGCCTTTACGGGAGCAAGCCACAAGGGCTTCCAAGGTAAGATCCGTCAAGCAGATAAAGGGATTCTATTTCTAGATGAGATCGCCGACATGCCTTTAGAAGCTCAGTGCCGACTACTGCATGTTCTGCAAGACAAATCCGTGGTGCCAGTTGGTTCTAATCAAAGCTATCAAGTCGATTGTCAGATCATCGCTGCAACTCACAAAAACCTCGAGCAGTTAGTCGCAACAGGTGAGTTTAGGCAAGACCTGTATTACAGACTCAATGGCTTAGCCTTCACCTTGCCAAGCCTACAACACCGACAAGACAAGCACGCTTTAATCGAGCACATTCATCGTAAATACGCCGAAGACGAACAGACAATCTGCCCGCACTTGATGAGCTTACTGTGCGCCTATTCTTGGCCGGGTAATATCCGCGAATTAGACAACTTACTTAAGGTTGCTGCTCTATTAGCAAGTGATGAACCCCAACTCACACTCGAGCATGTGCCCAGCCACCTTGCTCAACATCTCACGTCATTAGCACACGATAATCAGCATCAGCTAATGACTCCTAATGCCATCAAAGGTACAGCGAGTAACGATTTAAGAAGTACCGTTGAAGAAACCTTGCTGCAAACCTATCAAGCCAACCAAGGCAACATAAGTAAGACTTCGAGAATACTCGGTATCAGCCGCAATACCATTTACCGAAAGCTAAAGAGCTTGGGGATTCTATAGTAGGACAAGGAATCTAAGCTACTCAGAATCCAACTCCACAAGTTGATTGAGCACTTCTTTATCCAATACCGGGTGATGCTTGGTCGCTAGGATCAGCACAATATCGACCGAAGGCAACGGTGGCATATCATCGAGGATTCTCAAATCTGAAGTCACGCTCAGCTTACCCATCGCGCCAATGGCTAATCCAGCTTTAACGATCGCTCGCTGCGCTGAAGCAGTATTGCTACACGCCAATAACTGATAAGGCGTGCCCTGCTTGGTTAAGCCATTCACTGCCGCGGCGTGGTACTTACAATCGGTCTGAAACAAAGCTAATGGCACTGGTTTAGACTCATCGAACACATAATCAGGGCTGCTTATCCATACTCCGATATCATGAGTGAGCCAGTAACCCTCTTCACTATCGGGCGCTCGGGTGACAATCGCCGCATCAAGCCTGCCGTCATCCAACCACTCTCTCAGCGTAATGCTGGGCAGGCTGAATATTTGGATTGAACAGGTGGGTTCTGCTTTCTGCAACAGGCGAATCACTTTCGGCAGAATGGTGTCATTGTAGTCTTCAGGGCAGCCGAGTCGCAGAGGTTGTTTGTCTTCGTAACGCTTTACTTGCTTTAGCGCGGTATTGTGGAGGGCGACCAACTGTTCGGCATGAGAACGCAACGCTAAGCCAGCTTCAGTCAGTATTAAATTACGTCCTTCTTTCTGGAAAAGAGTGACGTTGAGTTCTTCTTCCAGTTTGCGCATCTGAGCACTAAATGCCGATTGGGTACGGTTGATCTGTTTCGCGGCACGCGTAAAGCTACTGGTTTCTACAAACGCGAGAAAGCCTCGCAACGCATCAATGTCCATATTGAAATCACCACCCATCGTTTTTATTAATGTATTGCATCAAAATTATCCGTTAGTGCCTCGCAATACAATCCCCTAAGCTCAAAAGCATACTCACTACACGCAAGGAAGCCCCTATGCAGCTTTATATTGGAAACCAGAACTACTCAACGTGGTCACTGCGCGCATGGCTGATATTCGACAACTACAATCTCAATGCAGAGGTCATTAAGCTCAAGCTTTTCACCTCTGATTTCTACGACACTCTGGCGAAAGTGACACCAACGGCTAAGGTTCCAACCCTAGTTGATGGTGACGTTACTGTGTGGGATTCATTGGCCATTCTCGAATACGTTAACGACGCCCACTTGAACGGCGCAGCATGGCCCAGTTCAGTGAAAGAACGCGCCAATGCCCGAGCCATTTCCGCCGAGATGCACTCTGGATTTTTTGCCGTCAGAAATGAAATGCCGATGAACTGCCGCGCACAACGAAAGCTAAAACTCAGTGAAGACGCCTTGAAAGACATCGCTCGTATTGATGCCATATGGTCGACGCAAATGGAACAATACCCAGAGGGATGGTTGTTTGGTGAATGGTCGATTGCCGATGCGATGTTTGCACCTGTGGCTTTACGTGTAGAAACCTATGGAATACAACTTTCCGAAAAGGCATCACAGTATCAACAACGCGTGCTTAACAGCCCATCAATAGAAAAATGGTTGGCAGAAGCGAGCTTAGAAACCGATGTGGTTGAAGAGGACGAGGCAGGCGAGCCTGTATAAATAGTTAGCAATGAGTCTCGATAAGGGCATCGAGACTCGTTCATTATTAGATGATTAGAAAGCGATTTCCTTACCGGCTATTCTTCAGCAACGCTGTCTTGATGATCATTCGGTTCAAACTCCAAAATATCACCAGGTTGGCACTCTAAAACTTCACACAGCTTATCGAGTGTCGATAGCCTTACCGCTTTGGCTTTACCATTTTTTAATACTGATAAGTTGGCTTCAGTAATCCCAACTTCTTTTGCCAATGTCTTCAATCGCATTTTTCGTTTGGCCATCATAATGTCTAAATTAATGCGGATAGTCATGACAAGTCCTTTAAATGGTTTGGCTATGTTCGTCAGCCAGAATATAACCTTCTTTCATCACCCATGAGATGATCAAAATAATTATACCCAATATCAGTGTTAAAAAGTCCATACCAACAAAACTAATCTCAAAGATACGTTCACCTGGTGGATTATTGAACGACAGAATCACTGACATCAATGAACCATAGATAACTGAACCTAATACCCAATAAAACAGGCTATATCCGAGCTTCTGGTAAGACATTGCGTTTTCTAAAGAGAAGATTTCACCGCGCTCATAGTTACGGAATAAACGTATCAGAACCATCAGTGCGTACATAAGGATGCTCGACATCAATAAGCTTGTGAACGCAGCAACGATTCTTGTTGTCATAGTGAGCGGTAACATCGTGAAATACCCGATGTCGTAGGTAAGATAAAAAATGCCCGTCGCACTAATAAAGTCATAGGGAGTCTCAACTGTTAGCCAGAAGTAGCACACCATTATAGGGGTAAGTACAAAAAGGGATTGCAATAGCATACGTACACGTCGGCTTTGTTTTTGGATGTTGGACATACTTAGATTCCTGTTGAATTGACGAAGGGGATATTAAGATCAAAACAAATGATGATCAACAAAAAATTATCGATAAACGATAGTTTTATATCGATTTAAGTTTAGTGACATAAGGCTAATCTAGTGTGTATTCTGTCAATAAATTGAGATAACAACCGCCGGGTTCTAAAGCTTCAACCCAATAATCCATTTTCATCAGACTTCCATTTACTTCCTAATAATTTGATCGATTGTGATCACCGAATCACAATGTGCAGATGTAATTGTTTATATTCAACGAAACTCAAATCATTAAGATAAACATCATGTTACGAGCAACGATCGCATTACTCAGCGTGGCCAGTTTCACTGTATCTGCCAATGTCACCCTTCCCTCCGGAGAAGACTGGATCAATCATGCCTCTGAAGGACTGGCACCTTACTGGCTAATGCCTAGTGCTCAGGGAGAACCGATAGGCAACTTCCCGACATTTCGTTGTGATGATGGCACCTTGCTCGATGTGTCTGATGTGTGTCCTGAATTAGACAGAGGCTGGATCATTCCCCACTTCGGCAAAGAGTTTACGCGCATGAAATCACGTCAAACTTATGCCTATGGCGTGCTCTACCATCTTACCGGAGACAAACAGGCTTTAGCGCTTGCCAAACAAGGCGCCTACTACCTCATTGATCAACTAGAAGATAAGAAAAATGGTGGCTTTATTGGCTACACAAAAGAGGGCAAAGCTGGTCAGAATTGGCAGCAACGTACCTCTCAAGATCAAGCGTATGCACTAGTTGGCCTTGCCATGTACTACTACCTGACCCAAGACAAAAAGGTGGAAGAAGCTCTCATCGCACAACAAACTTTTATCTTTGATAAATATCGACTTAGCGACAACAGCGGTCTTGCTTGGGTACTCGCCGACGGTGAAGATGGCAGTGCAAAACGACGTGAACTGGTTGCGCAACTTGATCAAATAAACGGCTACCTGTTGTTAGTCGCTCCTCTGCTCAAAGAGCCCATCAAATCAAAATGGCTTGATGACTTAAACTGGCTCACGCAAACCATGATTGACCAATACCATTCTGAAGATGAACAACGCTTCTACGGCGCAATTCACGATAAAGCTGCGATGATGCCGAATGCTAATCACAACGATTTTGGGCACACCATCAAAGCGTATTGGATGACCTATCTAACCGGTCACGCATTAGAAAATACAGAATGGTCGCAATTTGGATTCGATGGCATGAAACACACTCTCGCTCTGGCGCAATATCAGAAAGAGTTCGTGAGTGTCTCCCAATATTATGGCGAGGAACTTCAGAAAGCGTGGAAAGGACAAGAGATAACTGGCTGGCAAAGCCGACCAAACACAAATTGGGCTTCATCATGGGAATGGGCGGAGCTTGATCAAGCAGCGATGACGGTTTCGCTGGTCGATGGTTCAATGAAAGACGTACTGCAATACACCCTACCCACCTTTCATGATGTATGGGTCGACCACAAATACGGCGGCGTGGGGCTTGATCCAAAACGCACCAAAGCTTTCCATTGGGGCAACGGTTATCACCAGTTTGAACATGCGCTGATTGGCTATCTATACGCACAGCAACTTGACGCGAAGCCAGCAGTATTGCATTACGCAAGGCCGACCAACAGCGAGATGCCAATGGAACCGTATTACTATCAAGGCGATGTGGTGGAGCTATTGAATAAAGATGACGGAACGCAGAAGGTCAGTTTCAATAACATTCGACCTTAGCGTTGGTTGTTTGTTCTAAATGGACTTGAGATTCAGGGCTACGGGGAATGGACAAGGTCAAAGAGTTAGCACAATAGTGATGTCGCAGACCAAACAAAAGCCGCTGTTGATCAGCGGCTTTCTTGATGGAGATAAGCGGAGGTTAGTTGTCCAACCCTTTAATTGGGTTCATCGAGTGATAAACGGTGTTCACGTCACCAGTCATCGACAATGAACTCAAGTCATCAATGAAGAAACGGCTGGTCATTGTGTGCTTACCGCCATTGATAAAGATTTCGATCACTGACTTATCAACATAAACCTCGATGGTTTGCTTGGTGCTCAACCTCGGTGCTTTTCTCACTGAGCCAAACTCTTCCGCGTAGAGCTGAGACATCTTACTGCGATCAAGCATGAACTCCTTTTCTGTAGCACTGAACACGATGTTATCACCCGCAACGTTAGCAAGTGTAAACTCAAACTCGTCAGTATCCGTTTCGAGCTCAACCATGAAGCTGGTTGTATCCAATTCAAGAGCATTTTCAACCACCACAGCTTCACCCTGTAGCGCTTTCAATTCAGGTAAAGCAGACTGAACAAGATAGCCATCTTGGATTTGAAGTTCGCGTGGTAACGACAACATGCCCGCCCACTGATACTCATTAGATGGTGTATTAATCTCAGGCAGACCAATCCAAGCAATCAGAATACGGCGGCCTGTATCATCTAAATAAGTCTGTGGTGCATAGAAATCGAAGCCATAATCTGGCTGCGCAATATCTTGGTGGTTTTCCAGTTCTACCGAATCGAGATTTAGGCGGTCACCGACGATATAAGCCACCGAGTAGATATTTTTGAAATCGTATGGATTTTCGCTAGACACACCTTGTGGAGAAAACAGCATCACCGACTGATTCTCTATTTCAAAGAAATCTGGGCATTCCCACATATAGCCAAGGTTGTTGTAACGAGTTTGAATTGGACCTTTGTGCTGCCAATTCATCAGGTCTCGGCTGCAATATAGCGCCATAGAGCCAGTATTTTGAGGCGTTTGAGCACCCACAACCATCAGATAATCGCCGCCCTGTTTCCACACTTTTGGGTCTCGGAAATGTTCGGTGTAGTGATCGTTTTCGATAACCACGCCGTGCTTTTCTATTTTTCCGTCAGCAGACATCTTGGCAAAACATTGAGTTGGCACTCGCAACCAATTTCCATCGCGCTTGTTACCTGTAAAAAACAACAATGCATTGTCGTTTTCAACCAATGCACCACCAGAGTAAACACCGTGAGAGTCGTAATCTTGGTCTGGGTGCAAGCCAATACCGTGGTCTTCGAAATGAACGAAGTCTTTGGTAGAAAGGTGGTACCAGTACTTCATACCATGGACGGGGCCAACTGGCGTCCATTGGTAAAATAGGTGGTGTTCACCATTAAAGAAACACAGACCATTCGGATCATTAAGCAGACCAAACTTAGGCGCAATATGGTAGCTTGGATAGCCAGAGTCTTGTTTGCGAAGCTCTACCATCGCATCAATACTCTCTAGAGAAATATCTTCTATACGGCGATATCTTTGCTCTACTGTCCAGTTCGAGTTCAAACTCATACACTCTCCTCTACGGCATTCGTATTTGAAGAGTCTTTTTGAATAAACTGAGTAAGAGCTTCTTGCGTTGGAAGTGCGGTCATTGCGCCTTTTTGCGTGGTCGCCAGTGCACCACACCCATTCGCCCACTGAATTGCAGAATCGACGACTTGTTGATTGTTCCACTCATCATCTTGAGAAAGCTTTGCAAGCAAACCGCCAACAAAAGCATCGCCTGCACCCGTGGTATCCACTGGCGTCACTGAGCGACCTGAAATCAACACACCTTGGTTTTCAAATACTCGCCAAACGCCTTTCGCGCCCTGCGTAACCAGAACAAGCGTGTTGTTAAGATCTGCAATGTTAGCCAAACCTTGTTCCATCGAAGTTGAATCGGTTAAGAAATCCAGTTCTTCTTCTGAGAATTTAACCACATCAGCCAATTCAACCGCTTTCATGACCACAGACTTAATTTCAGATGGGTTTTGCCACACTTCATCACGAAGGTTTGGATCGAAGCTGATGTAACCGCCCGCGGCTTTCATACGTCGGATCGCTTCGAAGGTACTGCTTCGGCTTGGTTCATTAGCCAAAGAGATCGAGCAGACGTGTAGCCACTCGTTTTTCTTAAATTCGGGAATGTCTGCAACAGACATAAACTGGTCGGCACTTGGCTTAACCATAAACGTAAAGCTACGCTCGCCTTGGTCATCAAGATCGACCACCACGGTTGACGTGCGTTGTTCAGGGTCCTTCACCAAACGCTCGGTATTCACACCTTCCTTTTGCAGAGTCACTTCCATAAAAGTGCCAAACGGATCGTTACCCACTCGGCCAAAAAATGCGCTTTTGCCTAAAAGGCGAGAAATCGCTACCGCGACATTAGCAGGCGCACCGCCCGGACATTTCAATAATGTCGCGTCAGTCTCCGGAATGAGGTCGACGACGGCGTCTCCAGTTACCCAAACTTGATTCATCTTTCTTACCTTAAAACTGAAAATCATGACAACCGAAAGCGATGGCAATCGAAAGCAGTAGCAACCAAAAGCAAGGTGACACTTCACGCTGTCATGTAAAAATATAAAAAGGCTAGCTAAGCCAAATCACCTAGCTAGCACCCCAAAGCTTAGGAAATGAAGTGAAAAGGGGGGCTTCACTTCTAGGGAGAAACGTTAAGCTGTTGCTTTAATGTTTTGCTTGCTGCGCTCGCGCAGACCTAAAACAACGGTCAGAGCAAAGGCAGTCACGAACGCGATAATCATACCTACCACGTAGTAGCCAATCTTTTCTGGTGATATTGAGATGATGCCAGGAATACCCGCCGCACCCAGTGCTTGTGCTTTCACATTGAACATCGTGATAAACGCGCTTGAAATCGCAGCGGCACAAACCGCAGCAATGAATGGATAGCGAAGCTTCAAGTTCACACCGAACATTGCAGGTTCAGTAATACCAAGCAAGCCAGTCACACCAGAAGGAATCGCGATACCTTTCATTTTCTTATCTTTACTCATGAAACCAACCGCCAGTGCCGCTGCACCTTGTGACACGTTAGACATCGCCGCGATAGGGAAGATGAACGTACCGCCAGTCGTTGCGATATCCGCAAGCAGCTGAGTTTCAATAGCAATAAAGCTATGGTGCATACCAGTAATAACAAACGGCGCATAAATCAAACCAAACACCGCACCGCCAATGAAGCTAGCACTGTTGTATAACCAATTTAGGCCGTCACCAAGCAGGAAGCCGATATCACGAGTAAATGGACCAACAATCGTGAATGTTAACAAACCAGTTATGAAAATCGCCAATAGCGGCGTTAGCAAGTTATCCAGAACCGAAGGAATAACTTTACGCAGCCCAAGCTCAACTTTCGCTAGAATAAACGCAGAAACAAGAACGGGTAGTACTGAACCTTGATAGCCTACTTTCTCGATTTCGAAACCTAAAATGTTCCAAACCGGAATGCTGCCCGACACTGATGCGCCACCGAAGCCCCAGCCGTTAAGCAAGTCTGGGTGAACCATCAACATACCTAAAGCCGCGCCAAGGTATGGGTTACCACCAAACTTCTTACTCGCTGAAAATGCTAATAAAATAGGTAAGTACACAAAAGGAGCATTAGCAAATGTATTGATCATGTTTGCTAAGTCGGTCAAACCCGGATTAGCGTCGATTAAAGATTTGCCATCAATGAATAAGCCTTGAGCCGTCAATAGGTTGTAGATACCCATCAACAAACCACCAGCAACAATCGCCGGAATGATTGGTACAAAAATATCAGACAGGCCTTTCACCGCGCGTTGCAGGATATTTTGGTTGTCAGCACCTGCAGACGCCACATCGTTGGTCGACATTTCCGTCATTTCAGTCAGCTTAGCCAACTCAGCATAAACTTGGTTTACGATGCCTGAGCCAAAGATGATCTGATATTGACCTGCCACTTTAAACTGGCCCTTAACCCCTTCTAGGTTATCAATCGCCTGTTCATCAATTTTATCTTGGTCTGCAACCGCAAGACGCAGACGAGTCGCGCAGTGTGCGAGTGCGGTGATATTACTTTTACCACCTAATAGAGAAAGCAGCTCTTTTGCTATTTTTGGATAATTCATTACATACCCCATTGGATTATCATTTGAGCTTTTGAATTTCCGGGAACGTTTGCAAAACAAATTTTTGCCTAGAAATAACAAATGATCAAAGATAACTGCTCAATAGTGTGAGAATGATCTTCAAATTATCTCCCTAGGATAAGAAGACAGGGTTAAAATCCCCTAATAACAGGTAAATTTGATGCTCTGTTTGCAAACAATCCCAAAACTAAAATTACAATTGGATAATGAATAATGGCTAGTCTTCATGATGTCGCTCGTCTCGCTGGAGTTTCCAAGTCGACGGTTTCAAGAGTAATCAATGATGAGTATGGCGTAAAAGACGCGACCAAGGTGAAGGTGCGTAAAGCAGTTGAAGAGTGTGGCTATCTCCCAAACCAAGTCGCTAAAGACTTAAAGTCCCAAAAAACCAACCTGGTTGGCGTGATTGTTCCTAGGGTTTCTTCCCATGCCACCTCTCAGGGTGTCGATGGTTTAACCGCCGTCTTAGAGCAAGCGGGCAAGCATGTATTATTAGCGAGCACACACCAAACACACCATAAAGAACTTGAATATATTCAGATATTTAACCAGAGGCGTGTTGAAGGTATCATCCTGTACGCGACCCACCTCGACAACCAATTAGTCAAAGCGATTCAAAGCTCTGCCGTACCCGTGGTATTGGTTGGTCAAGACGGGTCAATGTTTAACATCCCAAGCATTGTGCACGACGACACTCGCGTAGGGTTTGAAGCGGGTAATCGCCTCATAGCGAAAGCTTGTAAGCATATGGGATTCATCGGTGTGCAAGGTGATGATATTGCGGTTGATAAGATGAGATCGGAAGGCTTCGCTCAATCGCTTCAATTTAACGACCTCACACTGCAATTTCACGCCCGTGGCGACTTCACCATAGAATCAGGTTACCAACTGGCGAAGCAGTATCTCAAGGAGCACACCAAGCTCGACGGCCTATTCTGCGCCACTGACCGTATCGCAATCGGTGCGATCAGAGCCATTCAGGAAGCGGGGCTCGTTCCAGGAAAGGATATATTGGTGCTCGGTGTAGGTGACGATGAGCTCGCTTCAGTATGCACACCCACGCTGTCTACGTTTAACTATGCGTTTGATAAAGCGGGAGAAAATGGAGCCAAGCTGCTACTCGACCGTATTGAGAAAAAAGGCTTTGAAATGAGCAAGATGGTGTTGACCTTCACCACTATTGACCGAGAGTCTTGCTAGCGATTTATTTCAGAGATCAGGTTATCCCAAGATAAAAAATGCCAACCTTCGAGTTGAAACGATAAGGTTGGCATTTGGTGATGCGACTATCACATCATGAGTAACACTCTCTATCTAAACGATATATCAAGCAATTAGAACCAAGTTTCCATCTGCAGTGCAAACAGAACCTCGCCGCCCTCTCCCATCGTTGCAGCATCTGCTTCAGTGCTAATCGAGTAACCATTCAGGTCTTCACTCCAATCCACATAGCTCACAGCGAAACGCAGTTCAGGCCTATCAAAGAAACCAGTGCTAGTTGAAAGCTTCAGTGTTGGTGCAACTGTCGCTTTGTAGAAACCGCCGCTCGCTTGCTCTGTCGAGTTGTCTAAATCCATGTATTGCAATGAACCTTCGTAAACCATCTCAAAGTTCTCTGTGAACTCTTGAGCTAATCGAACGTTTAAAGAAGCCCATGTGAACTCGTCATTCTTCTTCAAACGGTCTTGGCTATGCTCTGCCATTAATGCAGGTGCTAAGCGCCAGTTGTCGCCAATGCGAGTGACACCGTAGCTAAACAGGCGAACGGCTTTCGCGTCATCCAGTAGATCACCATTTGAACCGATGCCTTTTAGCTCTGCACCTAGGCCACTACCCACTAACATACCCGTTTTTGAGAAGCCTTCGCTCAGACCAAAGAAGTTGTCTCCATGATACGCAAACATTGCGTGTACACCGCTTTCAGCTGCGCCATTTAGGCGGCTATCGTTGTCTGCTGAGGTCATACCGCTCAACATCACTTGCCATTGGCCAATGCGGTTATTCATGGTTGCAATGTAGTTTTCTACATCTGTTGACGAGCTATCAATCTCACCAAAATCTCGGCCATAAATAGAGAAATTCGCTTTCCAGTTGTCGCTCATCTGAACGTCATAAACGCCCGCACCAGTACCTGATAAGAAGACAATATCCGAATCGAAAAAGTGAATATCAAAGTTGTCGCGATCGAATCGTTTACCCGCCCAAAACGTTGCTTCAGAAAACGCTTCAGATTCAGAGAACATGCTCAGACGGTTCAGTTCTGAATACACTTGTCGCACATTCAACTGGCTTTCGCTGGCAGTCCACTCGTTATTTGTCTCAGTACTGTCGGCCAACATGATGCGAAACAAAGCACTAGAGCCATCGTCTGCAAATCGCTTATGAATCAAGTTCGCTTCAACGTAATGATCATCTTCAACACCAAGACGTCCAATTGGAGCTCCAATGGCACCCGCCGCTGTCATGTAAGGACCAGTACCTGTCGCGCCGTTTAGGTCGTCGTTGATCAATAACCCAGAACGAGCATAGCCGTGAAACTCAAACGAAGAAGCCTTTTCATTGGCCTCGGTAGAGACCTGCTCTGTTTGTGCAACCCTTTGTTCTAATTCATTAATACGTTGCTCTAATGCTGCAACGTCTTCACTTGCTAATACCGATGTAGTCATTAGCCCCATTGTTACAGCAACCGTTAAAATGTGTCGTTTCATTCTGATGTTCTCACGTTAATTGTTTTGGATTATTTGCAAACGTTCCCAAAACAATTCGTAAGCACATTTCGGCTTATACTTTTGATGTATAAGCTCTATATCGAAGAAGAAATAGAAATCAGTCGTGTTGATTACTTCACTTTTGTATCTGAGTGGATGATAGATCGATAATTTCGGGAACGTTACCGAAAATGCATAATTCTGATAACTTTGTCACAAGTGAAATTGATTAATGGGCGAAAAATAGTGTATCGCGCACATTAGATATCTCAGAAAAATAGAGAGAAAATCCAGTACGAGAATTAGGAAAGGCGCTAAAAAATGCAACAGGTTGGCTATAAAAATTAAAGCCTGAGAAGCGATTTTTCAGGCTTTAGAAAGGCGTTCATTGATAACAATAGGTCGTTTTTTGAAAAGTGTATGACATTAACTAACGTGACAGTTTATAGAAGAATAAAGCGTTTAAAAGACTACTTTCTCTTACCCTGCTCCACCAACTTTTCATTCCATGCCGTATTGCCGTCACGCTTAGAGACATCGTACTCCGCACAGAACTGAGATATGGTCATATTGTTATCGCCAGTGGCAAGCTTGAGAGCCAACTGAACTTGTTGAAGCTTGCTTTGCAGTCGCAAGATTTGACCAGCATTTGGGCTTTTCTCTTTGGCGTATTTTAAAGCCGCATGCTTACGTTCTGCCGCGCCCGCTCGGCGATCTGCTTCTGATAACAGATACTTGAGTTGAGCAACACTCTTGCCTTTCTTGAAGGCAGGATCAAGCAACTCAACGCATTCATCAAACGATGGATCGATAACGTATGGGTCAACTTTATGAGCTTGTTGGCGCATCCATTCGAGTGCGAGTTTTTCATCTGACATAATTACATCTTTACCAAAGAAACAGCCCTATATGGTATCGCTCAATAGCAAACCGCTGCAATAACAAATTGAGTGACTTTACGCCTTTTTACACTGTGCCGATTGACTAATTTAACAATCAAAGCTCCAATAGTTGGCTTTAACGCATCACAAACAGCTCTTCGTGGTAGTGCTTTTCAATATCAAATTGATAGGTGTCTAATTCTTTTTTCAGTGATGTAGAGAACAACTCCGGCCCGCAGAAATACATCTCGTACTCGTTGAGGTCGCCACATTGATTGACAATTCTTCCGGCATTTAGCCGCGGTGAGTGCAAGGTATCTATCACGGTCAACTTCACACCAACCGCGTGTGCTAGGTGCCACAACTCATCGATTAATTGCTTATCAACACCGCGAGTACAATAAAACAGTTGAATACGAGGATGATCTCGTTCTGTTTTGAGCGCTTCAAGTGTTGCAAAAAACGACGCTATCCCGACACCACCAGCAATCCAAATTTGTGGCTTGCTTAGGTCAAAATAAAGTCGACCATAGGGTCCTTCAACCGTAACCGCATCGCCCGCTTTCACTCGTTCATATAGGCCATTAGTAAAATCACCCAGCTCTTTGATCAAAAAGCGCAGCTCTGGATCATCACTGCCAGAAACAATGGTAAACGGATGCGGGTCTTCATTACCGAAACGCAAGTACGCAAACTGCCCAGCTTTGTGACCTTGCCAAGATGCCTCCGGTTTTAACACCAGCTCCATCACTTCAGCTTGTGGAAAATAGCGAGTCGAGATAATCGTCGCTGAGTGACGATTACGACGCCCAACCAAGCCCAACAAACTGTAAATCGCTGCGATAGACCCAGCCAAAGCAAATGCCACAGTTAGATAATAAATAGGTTCTCCCCAATACGCTCGTTTAAGCAGGATTACTGAGTGGAAAGCGATAAACAGGTACGCAACCGACATCAGACGGTGCGACAATTTAAACGGTTTGTACTTCACTGCCGCCCATAGTGACGCCACCAGTAAAATGAGCAACAAGTAGAAGCCCCACTCGCCAATACTCTGAGCAATACCGCGTAATTCATTGACCCATAACTCCCATCCAGTCAAAACAGCTTGCGGCCCTGAACCATCGTGTCGAACAGGCTTATCTAACACACCAGACACCACCAATGACTTAGGTATTTGGTACCACAACCAGTGTGTCACACCCAGTGCAACACCACCGATACCGAGCCATTTATGGACTCGATATGCTTTATCCATACCTTTCAGCCAATTCTCAACCATAGGCAAACGCATCGCCAAGATCATTGTGATGGACATTAACACCAGAGACAAAATACCTGAGTACTGAATCATGGCTGAGCGCCATTCAAAGACATCGCTTGAAGCGAATAATTGCGGTTCCATCGCAAACCAAAAGGCTGACATTGTGGCAATCATTGCCCAAATGATATTGCGGACTGTTTTCATTTGTTAACACTCATAAAGACGACATCATTACTTTAGCTCCTGTGATGTAAAGGGACGTCAACGTACGTAAATCTATGCAAAGGATCTCGTTCATTGTGCTGTAGCAGAGATAAAAGAGACAAACTGCCCACGGCCAATAAGCGCTCTTTGATCGATAAAAGCGGATTCTTCGTACATATAAGTCCGTTAGTGAGCATGCTCGAAGATAACAATAAATGAGAAGAAGAGAAGATATGAAGGATATGACCCTTTCTAAACAAGATATCCAAACAATGGACCCGCGCCACCGCATTCGTTTAGTTAATTCCCTATCTGGATTTAAAAGCGCCAACCTAATTGGCACTTGTGATAAACAGGGGTTTGAAAACCTTGCGATAGTAAGCTCTGTCATTCACCTAGGGTCTGATCCGGCGCTGCTTGGTTTTATTGTTCGCCCAGATAAAAGCCGCCGTCATACGCTAGAAAACATTCTAGAAACAAAGCACTTCACCGTTAACAGCATTGGTGCTGACTTTGTTAAAAAGGCCCATCAAACCTCGGCTCGCTACCCTAAACCAGTCTCAGAATTCAACGCGGTCGGCTTAACGGCCTATTATGACGACAAATTCCCCGCTCCCTTCGTCTTGGAGAGCAGTTTAAAGATAGGGTTAGCGTTCAAAGAACAGATAACAATCGAAAGCAATCAAACGCAAATGTTGATCGGTGAAGTTATAACGATTCACGCACCCAAACGCGCCGTGATGCCGGATGGCTACCTTGATTTAGAAGCGTTGGATTTGGTCACGGTATCAGGGCTTGATAGCTACCACGTAACTCAAAGACTGCACCGATTAAGCTATGCAAAACCACAACAGCCACTCTTTCCACTCACTCGTGAAGGTAACCCAACTTCATGGGAAGCTTTCGAACTCAATCTAAACTAATTTTGGTCGGCAATTTGCTATCAAAAGTGCTAACGTCCTTTAATTCCAAGAGATGCATCTCACACAGGCGCATCTCACTGAGCACACTATTCATTCTTACGTCTGTTTCCAAGGACCCTTTTGAAGTTAACTCACTTTAAATACAAAACGCGCGAAGGCCCAGACTACCGACATGGCGATCAGGTGTCATTCATGGACATCAAACAAACCTTCGGTATGGGCAGCATTCGTGTGGGTGCTTGGGTGACGAAAGAAGAAAAAGAGTTGGCCGCAAATCTGATATTCGATTCGCTAGCCGACTTGGCTTACATCTTGGCTTTGCCACCAGAAGCGATTGGCCTTCGCGGCACATTAGGCTTAGCGTTCGGCAGTGGCGGCAGAAAAGGCGTACAAGCACACTATGCCCCGAACCAACGAGAATTAGCCCTCGCGAAGAATGCCGGAGCTGGCGCGCTCGCTCACGAGTTTTGGCATGCATTTGACCACTATATCGCTGAGAAAGCGTTTGAAATCGGCGATACCTCTGGCCCTCGCAAGCAGATCCTGTTCGCCAGCGACTGTTGGTTGCACGATAGAACGGTGCGACCTCATCCATTAAACGAAAGTTTGATGTCTCTGTTTGATGCCACACTGCTTAGCGACAATAACTTGGACAAACACGATTATGTGGCTCGCAGTGTGATTGCCGACAAAGCGATGTCTGCCCGTTACTTCTCACTACCCACAGAGATGATGGCGCGGGCCTTTGAAGCTACGATTGAGTCTTGCTCAGATATCGAGAATTCTTACTTAGTCGATGGCACAACCAAGCCTGATATGTACCCCGTGTATCCTGATATGGCGCACCGAGAACAGATATACCAAGCCCTGCAAGGTTACTTCGCACCATTAGGCCGATCTTTGAGTAAATAGCATTTTGAGTCAGTAACTCTCTGCATATTTACAATGAATGACATGTACCATAAGTTGATCATGTGTAACCTCTGATATAACATGTACAACAAGCGGAACATGTAGAATAGTTAATTCATGAATAATTAACTATTCTGTGTATATAGAAAGATTAAACATATCCAAAAACAACAGGGTAAATGAGTGATGAATATTGTTTCTTTTACTGAGGCCAGAAATAGCCTTAAGTCTGTGCTCGATAGAGTGGTAGACGATTCTGATGTTACGGTAATAACCAGACGAGATTCAGAAGATGCAGTGGTCATGTCTCTTGATCATTTTAATTCAATGCAAGAAACCTTGTACCTAATGAGCTCGCCTAAAAACGCTGAAAGATTGGCTGAATCTATTGCTCAACTCGAAGCCGGAAATACAACCGTTCGAGAATTGAATAATGACGAATGATCGAAAGATTGTATTTACAGATAATGCTTGGGAAGATTACCTATACTGGCAAACCCAAGACAAGAAAACGCTCAAGAAACTAAATAAGTTGATTGAAGCCGCCAAAAGAACACCCTTTGAAGGGATTGGAAAGCCGGAGCCACTAGTCGGCAACCTGTCTAGCTTTTGGTCAAGACGAATCGATGACAAGAATCGATTAGTGTATAAAGCAGATGACGATAACTTTTATATAATTGCTTGTCGTCACCACTATTAAAAGCAGTAAGCAGCACATAGAAAGGGCAGTAATGATCAGTTGGCCATCTTTGGTAAAACTCGACGGTGATGATGAGCTTATTTACGTCGCGTCAGAACAAGATTTCCAGGTGGAATGCTCAGATATGATCTTGGGCGAAGATGATTACCTCATCGATTCAGTTGGCGACAGCTACTCGCTACAATCAAACTCAAACCAACTGGGTTTAGCTAAACGAGCTGAGCAGTATTCGGTTGAAAGCGTGACTAAACTGATTCGAAACCACGAGTTTCAAAAAGCTGAAGTGTGCCTGATGAAGATCCACTTCCTAACGATTGAAGAAGCAATTCAGTCGCTGGCTTTTGAGCCACGTTAATAGCTCTCCTGAAAGCTAATAAACGAAACCTGTTAAAACAAAACAGCGCCAATTTAGGCGCTGTTTTTGTTTGTTGTCTTAGCTATCTCAAAGAAAGCTAATACATTAAGCGATAAAAATCTGTGCCAGTGCGTAGCCTAAGCAACATGCGCCTACTACACCGATTAAACCAACCGACATGAATGAGTGGTTGAAGTACCACTTACCAATCTTGGTGGTGCCAGAGACATCGAAGTTCACCGTTGCGATATCTGATGGGTAGTTCGGGATGAAGAAGTAGCCGTAAACCGCTGGCATCAAGCCGATAAGCAGGGCTGGGTCTAGTCCTAATCCAAGCCCAACAGGCAGCATCATACGTGCAGTAGCGGCTTGCGAGTTCACCACAACCGATACAATGAATAGCGCTAGTGCAAACGTCCATGGGTAGTTGGTCACCATTTCCACGATGCCAGACTTGAACTGAGGCATTGCGTATTGGAAGTAGGTATCCGACATCCAAGCGATACCGAAGATAGCAATCGCCGCCACCATACCCGATTTGAATACCACGCCGTTTGGCACATCACGTGGGTCAGTTTTGGTCGCCAGCAAGATGATACCGCCGAAGCAGAGCATCATCATTTGGATGATCACCGACATCTTGATTGGCTTGTCTCCGTCAACGATGGTTCTGATTTCAGGCACCATCGCCACGATAACAATCACGACAATTGAAAGTAGGAAAATCAATACCGCATTACGAGCCGAAGTTGGCAGTACTTCATCCAAAGAGGTCGCTGTAGTGCTTTCAATGCGCTTTTTCCACTCAGGATCTTTTAGACGAGCTTGGTATTCAGGATCGTCGTTCAGTTCTTTACCACGTTTCAAGCTATACAGAGAAAGCAAAAGTGTGCCGAACAAGGTTGCAGGAACCGTCACCATCAGAATAGAAAGCAGAGTAATAGAGTGTTGGATATCAGAAAGTTGCGCGAGGTAATAGACCACAGCAGCAGAAATTGGTGATGCCGTGATAGCTAGCTGAGACGCAACAGACGCAGCCGCCATTGGGCGCTCAGGACGAATACCATTCTTCAACGCAACATCGCCGATGATTGGTATAATTGAGTAAACCGCGTGGCCAGTACCCAATAAGAAAGTCATCGAGTAAGTCACGAACGGAGCTATCAGGGTAACGCGTTTCGGGTTCTTTCTAAGCACCCTTTCCGCCACTTGCAGCATGTATTTCAAACCACCTGCCGCTTCGAGAATCGAAGCACAAGTAACAACGGCGAGGATGATCAGCATCACGGTGACAGGTGGAGACGTTGGTGGCATCTTGAAGACAAACACCTCGATAACCAAACCAATACCAGAAACAACACCTAAGCCGATACCGCCATACCGAGACCCGATATAAAGTACGACTAATAAAAATAGAAACTCAAAATACAACATAAGCAACCTTGCTAAAAATGTGGACTAATTATATTTTGTCCTTTAGTTCAGCCTTTTACTTATTACTTGGTCACACTATGATTGCAGGCTTCCGTTAATTGTTTTTTATAAGATTATGGTCACGCTAAACGACCTGTAAGTTTATGAATTGTAATAGGAAGCTAGGCACTCAACCTAGATTTGTTATGTATGATAGCCATTATTGTGTCTGTTAGAACCGCATGACCTATCAAACATCAGACTCATAACTGAACGATATTATTCCAACGCAAGTTAATCAGGTTTCGCCTCATCTAGAAGCATATTACCGAGACAATTCGTCATATTCTTGCTGAACACTGACTCGCCTATCTCCAGGCACTATGTCAAAATACTCGCCCTCACGACGACAACACAGAAAGAACCACGGATATGAATTTTCAAGCTGCTATTTTTGATATGGATGGACTGCTGCTCGACACCGAGCGACTTTGTATGCAGGTTTTTGAAGAAGCATGTCACGCGCAAGGCGTTCCGTTTTTGCAGGATGTTTACCTAGGCATCATTGGCTGTAACGCAAAAACCATCGAACAGATTTTTAGAAATGGCTACGGTGAAGGGCTAGATTACCCAGCGCTGAACAACGAATGGCGCACACGCTACAGTGCGATTGTTAAGCACCAAGCTATCCCAGTAAAAGACGGCGTGATTGAGCTTCTTGAGTGGCTGAAATCAAACGACATTCCAATCGCGGTGGCGACCTCGACTCAGCTTGATATCGCTAAAAAGAAGCTTGAGCTGGCTGGCCTAGATTCTTACTTCACCTCACTAAGCACAGGCTGTGAAGTCACCAATGGTAAGCCTCACCCCGAGATCTACCTGTTAGCGGCAGAACGCCTAGGTGTTGCCCCTGAAGCCTGCCTAGCGTTTGAAGACTCAAACAACGGTATTCGCGCATCAATGGCAGCCAACATGATCAGCTTCCAGATCCCTGATTTGGTTGAGCCTTGCGAAGAAGTAAAAGCGCTTGGACACACCATCAGCCCTTCTTTGCATCATGTGTTAGCAAAACTTCAACAAGCTGCAGCTTAGGCTCTTATTACCGTTGATAACGCTTTAATCAACACAGAATAACCTTTCTATTAAGCCGACTCACAGAGTCGGTTTTTTTGTGGGTATTCCTTTTATAAAAGATAAAAAATCACGCTAGAAACTGTTACAGTCGATGTGAAACTGATGCTAAGTGACAAGCAACATTGATAACGTCTAGAAAGGGAGAAAGAGACACGTGATTGAGAAAATTGAAAGCCAACTGCTTGATTTTGCACAGCAAGAGATGACACAAGATGCCGCGCACGATATCAGCCATATTAAGCGCGTAGTCAAAACCGCCAAGGCTTTATGTACTCAAGAACAAGCTAAGCTTGAAGTCGTGTTACCCGCCGCGTATCTTCATGATTGCTTCACCTTTCCTAAGAACCACCCAGACAGAGCCCAAAGCTCGCAAATGGCAGCAGATAAGGCGATCTCTTTCCTCAAATCTATCGACTACCCCGCGTCCTATCTTGATGAGATCCATCATGCCATTGTCACGCACAGCTACAGTGCCAACATCACACCTGAAACCTTAGAAGCTCAGATCGTCCAAGATGCCGATCGCCTTGATTCTCTCGGTGCAATTGGTATCGCTCGCTGTTTGTATGTGGGTCAGAGCTTTAACGCCGAGCTGTATAACCACGAAGACCCGTTCGCTGAACATCGTGACTTGGATGACAAGCATTACAGCGTCGACCACTTCTACGTGAAGCTGTTTAAGCTAGCAGAAACCATGAATACAGAATCAGCCAAGTTAGAAGCCAACAAGCGCACCGATTACATGCGTGGCTTTCTTGAGCAGTTGGGCACGGAAGTTTAGCGGTTTAGAAAAAGAGACACGCGATAAGGAAGAGACAAGGATATGGAAATAAACCGCTTTAAAGCCTCCGATGCCAATGAGATCGTCACTTGGTTCACATCACTCGAAGACTATGTACTGTGGGGCGGACGAACCTTTGGTTGGCCGTTAGAAGCCGCCTCCATCATTGAACGTTCTCAAGAGCCCCATGTCGAGCTTTACACATTCTCCACATCTAGCACTAACTCGAATGCTAATGACTTGCTCGGTTTTATGGAGTTTCAACGTATGTCAGACAGTGAACTTCGATTCTGCCGAGTGGCCATTCACCCAAGTCAGCGTGGTAAAGGGTTTGGGCAGTCCATGATAGAAAGTGCATTAGAAGCCGCAAAACAGATCCCTGATGTCACCACCATCAGCTTAGCGGTATTCCAACAGAATCACGGTGCGAAACGTTGCTACGACAAAGCGGGCTTTCAAGTGGTAGACAAAGAACCAAAATTCAAAGAATTCAATGGCAATACCTGGCCTCTATATCAAATGGAATTAAAGCTTAGCTAGTTCGTTTTAATTACTAGATTTGACCCCATATCATTAAGCATTGGCTACATACTCAAGATACACAGATGTAATTTGGAACCTTCATGACCCAAGAAAAATTCGATACTATTTACCAACGTGCAGCTCACCGCAAAGGCGGAGCGGCCGAACTCGAAAAAATTATTCGTGCGCCCCTTTCACAAGCCGAGCTATCACAAATCACCGACGATCGTTGGCTAGCCGCCTTTACTGAAAAAGTATTCCAGTGTGGTATTTCATGGAATGTAGTGAGGAAGAAATGGCCGCAATTTGAAGAAGTGTTCTTTGAATTCAATATCGAAAAAATGCTGATGCTGCCGAATGAAATGTGGGAACAAAAAGCGCAAGACCCGCGCATTATTCGCCACCTCACTAAGGTGATGACCATCCCTGCCAATGCCACCATGATCCACAATGCTAAGCGTGAGGCGGATTCCTTCTCACAAATGGTTGCCGACTGGCCATCAGAACGTATCACTGAACTTTGGGATTATCTGAAGAAACACGGCAAGCGATTAGGCGGTAACACTGGTGCCTACACTCTGCGCCAAATGGGTAAAGATACCTTCATCTTGTCATCAGATGTTGAAGCACACCTGCGCAGCACAAACGTGGTTGATAGCGGTCGTAACACCAAACGAGCACAAGTCGCGGCAAGTAAGGCTTTCAACGAGTGGCAGCAGCAATCAGGTCGTACCCTGAGCGAAATAAGCCAGATCGTCGCCTACAGCTGTGGCGATAATCGCGTCTAGTTCAATAAGAATGACTTAAAGCTTTAGAACGCACGCAGTTCACTGCAAACTAAATGTTATAAGTCATTAACAAATAAGCGTGCATCGCACTTTCATCCGGTGGCATTGTATAGATAAATGTATACAATATAGAGTAACACTCATGAATTATTCTCGACCAACCCAACTCGACTAAACAAGGGCCCTTATCTCTATGACAGCTCTCAAAAATTCTGTCTCCAAAGGTGTAAAAACAAAAGTAACAGGCCAGACTCAAGACGATGTTGTTTACTGCCATATCTTCGACGCGATACTAGAACAAAGGCTGCCACCAGCCACCAAATTAAGCGAAGAAGCGTTAGCAGAAATCTTTAGCGTTAGCCGCACCATTATCCGCCGTGCCTTACTGCGTCTTTCTTTAGAACAAGTTGTGGTGATCCGTCCTAACCGAGGAGCCGTGATTGCTGCGCCAACGGTTGACGAAGCCAAACAAATCTTTAAAGCACGTGAAGTGATGGAAATTGCTATCACTGAGCTGGCGGTGAAAAACGCAACCAAAGCTCAAATAGAAGAATGCAGAAAATTAGTCGCGAAAGAGAACTGTGCTTTCGACCAAGGCGATTACGGCTCTGGCCTACGTTTGTCTGGTGAGTTCCACATCAAATTGGCTGAAATGGCAGAGAACGCGCCACTGCTGGCTTTCCAACGCAGCTTGGTATCGCAAACTTCACTGCTGATCGCTCAGTACGAAACGGGCAACCACTCGAACTGTTCTCTAGACGAACACTCAGGCTTACTGGATGCGATAGAGTCAGGCAATGAACAACAAGCCGTAGAGTTGATGCAAGAACACCTAAGCCATATTCGCTCCAAGCTCAACCTAGACAGCAGCACAGCTTCTAGTGATCTGCATGTCGTGTTCTCAGATCTGCTTAAGAGTAAGTCATAGACGATTCAACAAACGATTGATAACCATCTGTTAACAGCTTTTTGTTAACAGCTTTTCGTTAACAAAATTGGAGAGAAGTAAGCCCCTGCGTTTGCTTCTCTTTTTTATGCCCTCTCACCTAAAAATAAAGACGACGATCGGCTCACATCCATCTAAAACACTGTCTATTCTAGCCTCAACAACGATCTTAGCCTCTACAGAATCACTCCCAACAGTGCCATAAATCTTGTCTTTATCTTGTATACATAGCTATCCATTCATTCACACCATAAAACTGTTCAATCTCAATCCAAACCCTTATAAAACAGACGACTATGACCAAAATTAAATTGTATACAATTCACGACAAGCCATCTTTGTTGCATTTTTGTAAATAAATAGTTGACCACAGGGTCAGGATGGATAATTATTGACCTAGAAGTCAAAAAGAATACACATGGAAATATGTCGATTTACAAGGAGGTCTCTTGATTACTTTTTTGCTCAATCAGGAAATAAGACGCGAAGATAATCTGTCGCCAAATATGACAGTGCTCAACTACCTTCGTACCAAGATAAATAAGACGGGTACAAAAGAAGGTTGTGGGTCGGGCGACTGTGGCGCATGTACGGTAGTTCTGGGTGAAGTGGTTGATGGACAACTGCAATACCGCTCGGTGAACTCTTGCCTTACGTTCGTTTCAGCGCTGCATGGCAAGCAACTGATCACAGTAGAAGATCTGCAAAATCGAGATCGCTCATTGCACCCAGTGCAAAAAGCGGTGGTTGATTTTCACGGTTCACAGTGTGGTTACTGCACGCCGGGCTTCATCATGTCGATGTTTGCGCTAGGCAAAAACAAACCCGATGCGAGCAAAGAAGACGTCATGGAATCACTGGCGGGTAACCTATGTCGTTGTACAGGCTACCGACCAATTGTTGATGCTGCGATGTCACTTTCAACAGACCAACCTTTGATCGACCAATTTGCTGAACTTGAACGCAACACCATCAAGAAGCTAGAAAGCATTCAAGACACTGAGGCCAACTTACGCCTTGGTCACCTCACCGCTTTTTCCCCAAAAAGCACCGATGAGTTGGCCAAGCTTTTTCAAGCCCACCCGAACGCTAAGCTGGTTGCTGGCGGTACGGATTTAGCGCTGGAAGTGACGCAATTCCATCGTGAGATTGAAACACTGATCAGCGTGAACCTTGTTGAAGACATGAAGGTATGTGAAGAGACCGACACCGATCTAATCATTGGTGCCAACCTGCCTATCAGTGATTCTTACTCACTATTGAAAAAACACTACCCAGATTTTGGTGAACTGCTGCATCGCTTTGCTTCACTGCAAGTGCGTAACCAAGGCACCATCGGCGGTAATGTAGCGAATGCTTCGCCTATCGGTGACACCCCTCCTCTGCTGATTGCCCTTAACGCAAAGATCAAACTTCGTTGCGGTGACGAGTCACGCACCATGCCGATTGAAGATTACTTCATCAGCTACAAAGTGACGGCGCAAAAAGAGAGTGAGTTCATTGAACAGATCATCATTCCTAAGCCAACTAACGACAGCTTCCGAGCTTACAAACTGTCTAAACGTTTAGACGATGACATCTCTGCAGTATGTGGTGCGTTCGATATTCAAATTGAAGATGGCAAGGTAACACACGCTCGTATCGCCTTTGGTGGTATGGCTGCAACGCCTAAGCGCGCAACCCGTTGTGAAAATACGTTATTAGGCAAACCATGGACAGACGCTAATATTAAGTTAGCGATGCAGGAACTGTATAACGACTTTGAGCCGCTCTCTGATTTCCGTGCAAGCCAAGAATACCGTTCATTGTCGGCAGCAAATATGTTGCGCCGTTACTTCATTGAACAGCAGAACAAAAACAACCAAATCGAAACAAGGGTAACGTCTTATGTCTAAATCAAATTCCTCTGTTCACAAGAGCAATGCGATGACCCACGAAGAGATGGTTACCATTGCAAAACAAGACCTAAAAACTGGCGTAGGTAAAAGCGTTAAACACGACAGTGCAGCCAAGCAAGTAACGGGCGAAGCGGTATACATTGATGACCGCCTAGAGTTCCCAAATCAGCTGCACGTATACGCACGCCTGAGCACTCAAGCACACGCCAACATCACCAAGATAGATTTATCACCGTGTTACGAATTCGAAGGTGTGGCAATAGCCATTCAGGCCAAAGACGTACCAGGTGAATTGGATATTGGTGCCATCCTTCCAGGTGACCCACTGCTTGCAGACGGCAAAGTTGAATACTACGGCCAACCGGTGATTGCTGTAGCAGCGAACGATTTAGAGACTGCACGCAAAGCTGCACACGCAGCCGTTATTGAATACGAAGAGTTACCTGCCATTCTTGATGTGAAAGAAGCGCTAGCAAAAGAGCACTTCGTCACAGAAAGCCACACTCAACAGCGTGGTGACTCGAAAGCCGCACTGGCAAAAGCGAAACACGTGATCTCTGGTGACCTAGAGATCGGCGGCCAAGAGCACTTCTACCTAGAAACTCAAATCAGTAGCGTGATGCCAACCGAAGACGGCGGCATGATCGTGTACACCTCGACTCAAAACCCGACCGAAGTTCAAAAACTGGTTGCGGAAGTGATTGGTGTACCGATGCACAAAGTCGTGATTGATATGCGTCGTATGGGTGGTGGTTTCGGTGGTAAAGAGACCCAAGCGGCCTCTCCAGCATGTATGGCTGCGGTTATTGCTCACCTTACAGGTCGACCTACAAAAATGCGTTTGCTGCGCAATGAAGACATGCAGCAAACTGGTAAACGCCACCCGTTCTACAATCAATATACGGTCGGTTTTGACGACAATGGTGTGATTCAAGGTGCCGATATTACCGTTGCAGGTAACTGTGGCTACTCGCCAGACTTATCAAGTTCTATTGTCGACCGCGCGATGTTCCACTCAGACAACGCTTATTATCTAGGCGATGCAACTGTGGTCGGTCATCGATGCAAAACCAATACCGCATCGAACACCGCATACCGTGGCTTTGGTGGCCCGCAAGGCATGATGACCATTGAACACATCATGGACGAGATTGCGCGTTACCTGAAAAAAGATCCTTTGGAAGTACGTAAGGCGAACTACTACGGCGAAGAAGGCCGTAACGTGACCCATTACTACCAAACCGTTGAAGACAACTTTTTACCTGAGATAACCGAACAGCTTGAACGCAGCAGTGACTATCACGCACGTCGTAAAGAAATCGCTGAGTTCAACAAGCAAAGCCCTATCTTGAAGAAAGGCCTTGCGATCACACCAGTGAAATTCGGCATCTCGTTTACTGCGACTTTCTTGAACCAAGCAGGTGCGCTCATCCATATCTACACCGATGGCAGTATTCATTTGAATCACGGTGGTACGGAAATGGGGCAAGGCTTGAACATCAAAGTGGCGCAAATCGTTGCACAGGAGTTCCAAGTCGATGTCGAACGTATCCAGATCACCGCTACAAACACAGACAAAGTTCCGAACACATCACCAACCGCAGCCTCATCGGGCGCCGACCTCAACGGTAAGGCCGCGCAAAACGCCGCAATAACCATTAAGCAGCGCCTGATCGACTTCGCTTCTTCGCACTTCAAAGTGTGGCCTGAAGAAGTGGTGTTTAAAAACGGCATGGTGCAGATCCGCGATGAGATCATGACCTTCAACTCATTTGTTGAACTGGCTTGGTTCAACCAAATCTCGCTATCAAGCACTGGCTTCTATCGCACTCCGAAGATCTATTACGATCACGAGAAGGCGCGTGGTCGTCCGTTCTACTACTACGCCTATGGTGCTTCTTGTTCAGAAGTCATCATCGATACCCTGACTGGCGAGAACAAGATTCTGCGTGTCGATATTCTGCATGACGTAGGCGCTTCATTGAACCCGGCGATTGATATCGGCCAAGTCGAAGGTGGCTTTGTACAAGGTGTCGGTTGGTTAACAACGGAAGAGTTGGTGTGGAACCAGCAAGGCCGCTTAATGACCAACGGCCCTGCAAGCTACAAAATCCCTGCGATTGCTGATATGCCAATTGATTTCAGAACGCACCTTTTGGAAAACCGCAGCAACCCAGAAGACACAGTATTCAACTCGAAAGCCGTGGGTGAGCCACCTTTCATGTTGGGTATGTCGGTATGGAGTGCATTGAAAGATGCGATTAGCTACGTGGCCGTTGATGGAGCGATTCCTAAGCTCAACACACCAGCAACGCCAGAGCGTATTTTGATGGCGATTCAGGAAGTCACTGAAACGGCTCCGACTTCGGTCGATGCTCAATCAGAAACGGCTTAGAGCGTAATGAACAGCTAGGAAGCACAGAAGGGATTTAGGAGGACGTATGTTTAAGGATAATTGGATTCACGAACTGGCAAAACTGGAAGAGAACTACGAACCATGTGTGATGGTGACAGTACTTGAAGACAGAGGCTCAGTGCCGCGTGATGCGGGTACCAAGATGCTTGTCACTCGTGACCGAATCATCGCTACGATTGGTGGTGGTCACCTTGAACATGTGGCCACTAAAATGGCGCGCGAGATGCTGATTGCCAGCGAAAAATCGCTCAAAGTGGAACGCTTCAACCTAGGCGCTCGTCTAGGCCAATGTTGTGGCGGAATGGCGACGTTAAGCTTTGAACCAATTGGCACTCAGCAGAATCACCTTGTGCTGTTTGGCGCTGGGCACGTTGCCAAAGCGCTGCTGCACATTGTCGCGACTCTGCCCTTCCGTGTGACCTGGATTGATGAACGTGAAGAAGTGTTCCCTGAAACGCTGCCACACGGTGTTAAAAAGCTTGTCTCAGACGACCCAGTCGGTGAAGTGAAACACATGCAACCAAACAGTTATTACCTTGTGATGACCCACAACCACCAGCTCGATTTTGACCTAACCAAAGCCATTATTGACCGTGAAGACAGCCGTTACTTTGGCATGATCGGCTCGCTTACCAAGCGTAAGAAGTTCGACTTCCGCTTAGAGCAGCGCGGCTACAGCCAAGAACAAATCGAAACCATGCTTTGCCCGATTGGCATTAGCGCCGTGAATGGCAAACATCCTGCCGAAATTGCGGTATCGGTTGCGGGTGAACTGATCGCACACTATCAAGGCCAAGCGCTTGAACAAAAGCGCCCAACCAAACAATATCGAAATCAGGGTTTGACCGATCAACACAGTCAACCAAGCGACGTAGGCGAACCACCATTGGAAGAGAAGATCGCCTAACACAAGTCGCAAAGCTTCAGTGGCCATAACGTCGCTGAAGTCATTAAAAGGAAGTAAACATGACAACGCAACGCAAAGCTTATCGCGCCAGTATTTTACACAGCGTCGCCGACCCAAAAGACGTCGGCATCGATGAGTCTTACGACTATTTTGAAGACGGTGTTTTAGTGGTTGAGAACGGCCATGTCGTCGACTTGGGCCATGTCGACGAGGTATTGGCTCGCCAACCTAAAACACTCGAAGTCAAAGAATACAAAGACAAGCTGATCACCTCTGGCTTTATTGATACGCACATCCACTACCCTCAAACAGGGATGATCGCGTCTTACGGTGAGCAACTTCTTGATTGGTTAGAGAACTACACCTTCCCAGAAGAAAAGCGCTTCAAAAACCCAGTCTACGCACACAAAGTGGCGAAGCTATTCCTAGACGAACTAGCAAGCAACGGCACCACCACTGCACTCGTATTTGGCACGGTACACAAAGAGTCGGTTAACGTATTCTTTGAAGAAGCCGAGAAGCGTAACCTACGTATGATCGCGGGTAAGGTTCTGATGGATCGCAACGCGCCTGATTACCTCACCGACACACCAGAATCTGGCTATGCAGACTCAAAAGAGTTAATCGAAAAGTGGCACAAGCGTGGTCGTTTGCACTATGCCGTAACGCCTCGCTTCGCGCCAACCAGTACACCAGAACAATTGGCTACCGTTGGTAAATTGCTAGAAGAGTACCCAGATGTGTATATGCACACGCACCTTTCTGAAAACGAGAAAGAGATTGAATGGGTAAAAGAACTGTTCCCAGAGCGCGACAGCTATTTGGATGTGTATGACCACTATGGCCTACTGCACAAACGTTCGGTTTTCGCCCATGGCATTCACTTGTCTGATTGCGAATGTAAGCGCCTAGCCGACACGGAATCTGCCATTGCTTTCTGCCCGACCTCTAACCTGTTCTTAGGCTCAGGTTTATTCCGATTACCAGAAATGGAAGAGCACGGCATTCGTGTTGGTATGGGGACTGATGTCGGCGCAGGCACTAGCTTCTCAATCCTACAAACCATGAGTGAAGCCTATAAGATCATGCAGCTTCAACATAAGAAATTGCACCCAGCTAAGTCGCTATTCTTAGCCACATTAGGTGGTGCACGTTCACTGCATTTAGAAGACAAGATTGGCAACTTGGAAGTAGGAAAAGAAGCCGATTTCGTGGTGTTGGACTTACACGCCACACAATTGATGCGCTTTAGAATGGAACAAGCGACCAAGCTTGAAGAGAAGCTATTTGTATTGATGAGCCTGGGTGACGACAGAACCGTCAGCGAGACTTACATCTACGGCGAGAAAGCCTACGATGTGAATTTCAAAGATTATCAAAAGCTCGTTAGCTAGACTGAAAACCGAGTAACAATCGCTAGACAGCGACAGCCGTCGTTAATTAAAAATCCGTCCAGATTTATCTAGCCTTGAAAGACCAGTTGCTGATGCCACTGGTCTTTTTTGTGCTTCATTCAAAGAAATATAAATTAACCGTTCACAAACAACGATCTTCGGTGACGCCAAGTCATTATATTGATAGGTTAATGTTTATACATATCGACTTCATACTTCACTTTAGCGTCTCTCTAAAACATTCGTTTCTCAGCTAAATGGAAGCACTCAATCTAGAAAGGAATTCTATGTTCGAACAGGTCGTCAGCATTCTGTTTCCCGTTTTTGCTTTAGCCAGTGCTGGCTTTGCGGTGGGTCGTTGGCTCAAGCCCGATTTCAAACCGATCAATCGCATCAACATGGATGTGTGTATTCCTGCGCTAGTGTTTGCCTCGCTGACCACCATGCCTCTCGACACCGAACAACTGCCACTCATCACCGCCTCTTTGGTCGCGGTGTTGGTGCCCGCTTTATTGATGATACCAATCTGTAAGATCTTTAAGCTCAACTTCAAAGCTTGGGCGCCGCCACATATGTTCCGCAACAGTGGCAACCTGGCCATTCCCCTGTTCACCTATACCTTTGGTGAGAGTGCATTAGCCCCTGCGGTATTGCTGTTTGTGGTATCGGCATGCGTGCACATTAGTGTCGGTTTAGCGCTACTAAGCGAAGGTAATCCGATCAAACAGATCCTCAAGATGCCGATATTCTTAGCCGCAGCATTAGCGATGACGCTCAACCTGTCTGGCATTGCAGTATGGAATCCAATCTACGAAGCAACATCGCTACTCGGCCAAGCAGCCGTGCCCATCATGCTGTTGTCGTTGGGTTCGCAAATGGTGAACTTGAAGCTAAGCGGACTCAAAGTTGGCTTGCTGTGTACGGCTCAATCGCTGTTTACTGGTGCCATCGCCTTCGCCATCATCTACTTCTTTATCCCGCTGCCAACGCTGCACCTACAAATGATGGTGCTGTTCACCATGCTGCCACCTGCCGTGATGAACTACCTGTTTGCAGAAAGGTTCAATGTCGAGCCTCCCAAGGTCGCATCTATGGTGTTGTTCGGCAACTTCCTGAGTGTGGTGACTTTACCTATCTTGCTGTCATTCGCGCTGTCTTTGTCGAGTTAATTTTTTACGCACTTATCCAGTTTAAGCTCTGCCGTCACTTTAGTAAGGCGCAGCGCTATTGCAAAGCAGACTAAGTAAGGGCTCACATACCAGAAGATACTTTCTAACGGTTGCTTCACCTGCGCTTCTCTGGTTTTTATGTATTGGTTTTTCTGCTTCTCATACTGACTCAGCATGCCACTCACCCACACGGCATCACTTTCCACCAGCGAGACACTAGGCGCAGGAACCGTAAAATCCGATGCATTGGGTAACAAGGTGAAATCGACATCTTTGAACGTGATCGCCGTATTCAAATACCACAAACACGCTTCATGATGCTGAGCCTGGTTATCTAAAGATGGTTGACCTGTGCAGATATCACTTCTCAGCTTATCCAAAGAAAACTGCTGAACCGATTCTAGAATCACCACTGCTCTGGTTTGTTCTGTTTCAACCCAGTCACCCGCCACTTTCGCACGAATCTCAGACACCGCACCCAACATCCCAATACCCGCTAAGAACGGCCATAAATAATCCATGAGCTTCCACTTTCGTCGGCTCAAGTTGAACCCACACCAAATCGGAAGATGAAAAAGGAGCGTTAGCCCAAGCGATAGCAAAACGAAATTCAAGGAGCTAGAGAGCATGAGTTCGCTATCAAAGAAGTTCTTCATAATGAGAGACTTGCCTGTGTAACAAAGAGAAATTTGATACTAGGTTCGATATTTGAAAAGAGTGTAAGAGGAAAGTAAAAACAGCACAAAAAGTTTGGATTTGGATGAATAATATCCAATCGAAACTTGTCGTTATTTCAAAGCCAGCACATGCTCGATAAAAGTCGACTTCTTTTCACGGTACTCTTCTTGCGGCCAACCTTCGCAAGACATTTTGAGGGTGTTGTATTGCTGAACTAATTCCGGATTCGCACGTAGCTTGTCACGAAACCTTAGAAAGCATTCGAACTCAGAACCGTTGGCGACCACTTGCAACGCCACATCATCAGCGGATGTAGATTCCAACATACACAGTTCGGGTGTTCTTAACGTATCGAGTTTCTCTGTAAAGGCGAGTGTTGTGAGTCTCTCTATTACATCCTCAAGTTCGCCAAGCTCAACACCTACGAAGATATCCAAATCGCCTTTAGACACGGCAAAAGGAATAGAAGATGCGCCTACATGCTCAACTCTCGCATTAGGGATTAGCTTTTTGATGTCACGTTCGTATCGGATAAACAGCTCGTTGCAAGCCGCTTGGTATTGTTCCGCGGGGTAAAATTTCATATATCCTCATTCCGAATCACAAACTATTGAACACACCAATTGCTAACAGAAGCAACACGATGCTAATAGCTCCGATATAAGAGATTCTGGTTCGCTCTTTTTCAGTTGGAATCAATGGGGGGAAGCGCCCTAGTGTGAATGCTTTACAGACTATCCAACCAGCTCCGTAACCAATAAACTCAATCAAGATCGACTGAAACAGGTACCTAAAGAATGAGCTCAATGCCCTAAAATACGCGACTATCAAGTCTTCCATTTTTTGTCCTAATTAAAGTCAATTTGGACAAAAAATGCCATGGGTAGATATTCATATCAAGAACCTTATACAGGACTGCGCACGCAATGAATCAGTTTAAACGTAAGTACTTACTATCGACATGCAATGATTCACAGAGCCTTCTTTCTCACCAACAGGCGCAACATAGTGAATTGCAGCTTCGGCATGTTCTTGGTCTGCGAGTTTACTGATAACCCATGCAGCTAAGTATTTAGACGACAAACAGCCACCCGCTGTAGCAATGTTACCTTCCGCATAAAACGGCTGGTCCAACACGTTCACACCGGATTCAATTACCCATGGCTTCGTTGTTAAATCAGTACAGGCTGGGACTTGATTCAGTAGCCCCAATACCGACATTAACAAAGTCCCAGAGCATTGACCGCCAATTAATTGTACTTGTGGGTTAAGGCTTAACCTTGAAAGTAATTTAGCGTCTTGGGCGATATCGCGGGTCAACATGCCACTACCAAACAACACCGCATCAGCAGTATTCGCGAACTCTAAAGGCTGTTGAGATTTAATTGTGACTCCATTCATTGAAGTCACTGATTCTGTAGGGCTAGTAATTTGCACATTCCAGCCAAACTCTTTCATTCGGTTCAAAATGCCCGAGGCGATGAAAGAATCCAGCTCATTGAATCCATCAAAAGTTAGTACGGCAATATCCATATTTTTCTTTTCCCACTTCGTTGTATTGATATCGATTACTTCACGAAAAGCAGCTATACCCTAGATTTACTTTTAACACAGAGCTAAGCCATTTTAGACATTCCAGAAGCCTTGGCTTTGATACCATAAGTATTGGCTTCTTGCTCTCCAGTATGGATTATATCATCAAGAATTCCCGAGAATTGGCTGGGAGCCTTATTAAGTCTCAAACCGATATATGTGCCATCAAAGTTGAGCTTTTGCTCATTAATGATGTTTCCTTGAGACACCAATTTTGCGGAGCCACTACCTAACATAAACCACCCGAATGATGAAACAAGCTGCTCTAACACATAAAGCCCAAAACCTGAGTTATCATAAACATTGTCGGTATCAGCAATCTTTGTAGTGCTTGATATGCCAGGCTTAATCGCCATTCTTAGTGCAGATAGTTCAGAATCAATCATAAATGATCGTTCTAATGAAGAGGATATACCAACTCCTTCATCAATGACTGCGACTTCCACTCTACCATCCGCCCAACGTTGTCCACACAAATAACACTCTTCAGCTGTTGAATGCTCAAATACATTGCGAACAATTTCTCTCAAAGCGTAGTGATAGAGTTTATTTTCTTCATTGTAACTTTTTGTTCCTGATAGCAAATTAGCAAAGCGTCTTGTTTGAGATATAATTTCATCGTACCACTCTTGAACATCTTGAGTTTTGGAGTCAAACGATGGCTTATATATTTTGGTTATAGGTAAATACGTCATTGAGCCAAGAGCTTGTCCCACATTATTCCCTTCACCCATACCAATGAACTGAAAAAAGCCTAAATGACGTAAATAGCAATGAACATTCTTATTACTGTCATGACCTTTCTTTTTAGTAATTAAACCTAATTCACGTCTGTATTTGATCCACGCTCTCATTTTTGAGCCAGCAATTAACATCCCACTAGGGTAAGAAAAATTCAATGTTGAGCAATCTATACAAACCTCCGGTTCATTTAGGCTTTGTTCAAGTTGGTAAAAAAATTCATACAAGGTGTCTCGTCCAAGCTGGCTCGGAAAATAAATAGTCTTCATTTATTAATACACTCGATAACTAAAAGGCTCTTGTTTACGCTTTTAAATGAAGGTGTCGAACTATATTTGAGCTGAGCACCGCCAACAAAATTGCTGTCAAGAACTCTAAACCACATATGCACCTAGAGTCACCAACTGAATGATAAATCTGCATTTCCTTTGTCCAAAAACAAAAAGCCCCGGTTATAGGAACCGGGGAAACAGGGTGGGATGAGTTTGGCGCGTGCCCGTAAACCAAACTCTCCCCAAGCCTCACCTAAGACTCATGCTCTTAGGTAAAGGATTTACATCATTATTGAAGCGTAGCGCCTTGCTCTACCCAAGTGCCGATGAGTGCGCGTTCTTCGTCGGTCATTTGAGTCATGTTGCCGAGCGGCATCACCTTGGTTGTTACGGTTTGAGCAACAATCCTTGGGACGTTGGCTTTAATCTCTTCAGGGGTATCAAACATCACACCGGCTGGCGCAGCAGCAAAAGCGGCGTGGCTCGGGGTTGATGAATGACACACAGAACAGCGCTCTTGAATGACTTTGTTAATGGTTTCAAAGCTTACACCTGCGCTCGCCGTTTGCATAGCATGGTCAGCAGACACTGTTTGAGAGTCTGTCGCCGTTGAAGCCGTATTGCTTGAAGCGAGCTCTTCAGTCGCCGATTCCGTCGTGCTGACTTGCACTTCTTGAACCACAGGTGCTTGCACAACCGGGGTCATCTGTTTTTTCGCGTAAGGTGAGGTAACAAACGCGAGAGTAATCATACCCAATGCCGCTACTGGCACTGTCCATGCGAACTTCTGACTGCCATGACGGGTATTGAAGTAGTGACGAACCAATATACTGAAGATTGCTAGGCCAGCAAGGATCAGCCAGTTGTATTCCGAGCCGTAAGTGCTTGGGAAGTGGTTACTGATCATGATGAACAGCACTGGCAGTGTCATGTAGTTATTGTGACGAGAGCGCAGTAGACCTTTCGCAGGTAGTGCCGGATCCGGTTCGCGTTTCTCTTCAATCGCTTTCACCAAGTTACGCTGCGCAGGCATGATGACGCGGAATACGTTACCCACCATGATGGTACCGATAATGGCACCCACGTGGATATAAGCACCACGGCCACTGAACACTTGGGTTAGGCCATAGGTCGCTGCAACGAGCAGCACAAACAGCACAACGCCAAGCAATACAGGGGTTTTTCCTAATGGCGAGTCACACAGTAAGTCGTAGATAAACCAACCAGCAACGAATGAACCAATACCAATTGCGATTGCCGTTGTTGAATCAAGGCCAGAGCCCGGTGCAATCAGGTAGATTTCTGCGTTGAGGTAATAAACCACACCCAGTAGACACACGCCGGTGATCCACGTGAAGTAGGCTTCCCATTTAAACCAGTGCAGGTGCTCTGGCATCTCTGGTGGCGCAAGTTTGTACTTCTCTAGGTGATAAATACCACCGCCGTGAATTGCCCATAAGTCGCCTGAAAGGCCAGTTTTTGGGTTTACTCGGTTAAGGTTGTTCTCTAACCAAACAAAGTAAAATGATGCGCCTATCCATGCAACACCAACAATCATGTGAGCCCAGCGTATTGCTAAGTTCAACCATTCTGTAATATGCGGATCCATAATAAACTCCTGTATCACAACGCTTTAGCTAAGCGTTGCTCTTCCTTGTTGTCTTCCGTTGGCATATCTTCCAAATGCAATGCCACTAGGTCGTTCTCAAAATAAACTTCATCACAGTTATGTCCTTCTCCGCCTCTATCGACGATCAAGAACTGGTCTTGATCGGTGAGGGCGAGCACTGGGTGATGCCACACCCCTTTGTGATAGTTCACTCCTTGACGACCGTTGCTCAAGAAAGCTCGGCTATTGGCTAATGTTGGATCGTCGCCTTTTGGCGCAACAACAATTAAATAGGGTTGACCAAGTAATGGAATGAATGCCTGAGAGCCAAGTGGATGACGCTCTAACATTTTGATGGTCAGTGGGTAGCTCAACGGTGTGGCTTGGAAGATGCTGATGATGGCTTCTCCATCTTGGTCTTGCACATCCGTTGTCGCTAGCTTGTGGTAGCGACGTGTTGATCCACTATTGATCATGAAGAAATCACTATTATCGGACTCGATAACATCGCCAAACTCTGCAAAAGCCTGCTTGGTTAACGGTTCGATAGATAAACGACGTATTCCATTACTCATACTCATTTCCTTACCTATTTCGCTTTCGTACCAAACAGACGCAAACGGCTGATACCACCATCTGGGAATATGTTTGCACGTACGTGGGTAATCGCACCAAGGTCGTTTACCTCAGAAATGAATTCGTGAATCTCATGCGCTTGCAGCTTTTGTGCTGGCAAGAGTTCACGCCAAAATAGGCTTTGTGTTTCCACTTGGTCGTCGGTGCCACCTTTCACGTAAGCCGCTTGGATTGAGCAGCTGTCTGGGTAGTTACCTTTGAAGTGTGCCGTATCCACAACGATACGTTCGATATTACCTGGGTGGCCTAATGCCACGATTACCCAATCGTTACCCGGTGTGCGACGACGTGCTGTTTCCCAGCCATCACCCATGTTTTCACCACGGCCTGGGCCTAAGATGTTGGCTTTGTTACCGTAGTGCTCATCGCTACATGCGAGTGCTCGGCCACCGTGTTCAACGGCTGCTAGGTCAACTTGTTGCTGAGAATCTATTGCGTCCCAATCCACGCTTGGTCGGCCATAAACACGTAGACGTGCGACACCGCCGTCTGGGTAGATGTTCAAACGTAGGTGCGTAAATACTTGGTCACTTTCGATGTCTTCAAGATGATGATGATCACCCTGTAGTGCCATTGAAGGCAGAATTTCTTGCCACTCTGTTGAATCTGTTGGCTCACCTTGTGGTGAATAACACGCGTCGATTGATGCCGAAGGTGGGAAGTTACCTGTGAAGAATGAGGTATCAATATCAACGCCAGCAATGGTGCCAGCTAGGCCAAGGCGAACGACACAGTAGTCGTAACCTTCGCCGCGTTTGCGTCTGCTTTCCCAGCCGTCCATCCACTTGCCGTTGTCGTCATATAAGTCGTCTTTCCACTCTGGCGCTGCGTGGCTGAGTAGACGGCTTTTATCTGCGAAAAAATCGTCGGTTGCGAAGATAGCTTCTGCGCCGAGTTTTTCGTCTGCAAGGTTTATGTACTGTTCAAATTTATGGGTCATGTCCGTGTAATCCTATGAAATTAATCAAGTAATAATAAAATGAGAACTTAGTGGCTTATGTTTTTACAAATCAAACCTTTAACGCACTAAGACTGGGCTGAGATAGCTGTTAACTCCGTTAACTTACATATCCCAGAGACGAAACATCGCGATCTTGTTGATCTCTTGAATCGCCGTAGCAAACTCAGTTTCACTATCATTTCCTAATCGCATCTCGAACGACTCAAGAATTTGGTAACGATTGGCTCCCTTCACCGCCATGATAAAAGGGAAATTGAAGCGACTTTTGTAGCTGTTGTTGTAAGAAGTGAATTTTTCAAATTCTTCGGCGCTGCACTGGTCGATGCCCGCCCCCGCTTGTTCTTTGGTCGACGACTCGGTGAGTTCGCCGTTTACTGCTGCTCTGCCCGCTAAATCTGGGTGAGCATTGATCAAAGCCAACTGTTTGCCTTGGTCGGCATTTAACAAGGTTGATGCCATTTTTAGATGAAGATTCTCGATATGATCATCTTCGGCATTCAAACCTTGGTCATACACCACTTCTGCAACCCACGGGCTGTGTTCGTAAACATCAGCAAAGTGAGCGACAAAGGTATCGCGGTCCATGGTTGTTGGTTGGCATGATCGAAATTCAGTCACGTTAAGCCTCCTTGCTTCACTGCTACTTTTGCTGTTGATGATTAGCGTTATTTGGTTGATATGGATGATGTTGGTGCCAGTGGTTGGCGATATCGATTCGACGACATAACCACACGCTGTCGTGCTGTTTTACGTAATCTAAGAAACGTCTTAATGCAGCAATACGACCGGGGCGACCAATCAGACGACAATGCAACCCAACCGACATCATTTTCGGTGCGGTTTCGCCTTCCATATAAAGGGTATCAAACGTGTCTTTTAGGTATTGGAAGAACTGCTCACCAGAGTTAAAGCCTTGCGCCGTTGAAAAACGCATGTCGTTCACATCAAGTGTGTAAGGGATCACCAATTGCGGATGACCAGTCTCGGTGTGCCAATAAGGCAGGTCATCATCATAGGCATCTGAGTCGTAAAGAAAACCGCCTTCTTCTGCGACTAAGCGACGCGTATTTGGACCTGTTCGACCTGTGTACCAACCTTGTGGGCGCTGACCCGTCACTTGTTGGATAACCTCAATCGCTTTGGTCATATGGTCGCGCTCTTCAGACTCATCAATATATTGATAGTCTATCCAGCGATAACCGTGGCTACAGATTTCGTGACCCGCTTCGACCATGACTTTGGCAACCTCTGGGTGACGCTCAATCGCCATTGCAACCGCAAAGACGGTCAGTGGGATTTCATATTCATCGAACAAGCGAAGAACACGCCACACACCCGCACGGCTACCATATTCATAGATGGACTCCATGCTCATGTGACGTTCGCCTTTGATCGGCTGTGCTGACGGGATCTCTGAAAGAAAAGCTTCAGACTCGTCGTCTCCATGTAACAAACAACGCTCACCGCCCTCTTCATAGTTCAATACAAAAGAAACCGCGACGCGCGCATTACCTGGCCATTGAGGGTTTGGAGGATTAGCTCCGTAACCGATCAAATTTCTTGAATAATCCTTATTCATCCAAGTACTCCTAACATAAGTGGTTGGCTTAGCCGCTCTTTAGCTGGTTCATCAATATGATTCTTCTATTGGTGATTCCGCTATTGGTTATTTCAAAACCGAGTAACCTTACCCCTGTACATTTATTGTATACAATTATTTATCTCAATGTAAAGATTTTGTTATTCAAGTTAAATTTCGTTACTTTTGTAATTTAAAAACAATAACTTAACAAATCACAACCTCACCAAAAAACGATAATCAGGATCTATAAAGCCAGAAAAAAAGACACAATAGTTAACATTTTTTCAACAATTCGCTTTACTAATTGTGTACAGTTCGTACATAGTTAGTGATAACAAAGTGACCAGTTGCACTCTTTGCAAGGTCGAAACAGACAGATAAACCACGGAACAGAGGAGCGCCAAAAGCGCTATTAAAGGACTATGGGAAGATTAACAACACACGTATTAGACACCACACACGGCTTGCCTGGCGCAGAGATCAAGGTAGAGCTTTATAAGGTAAACGAAGACTCAACAGAAAAGCTGGCGACCGTGCTCACCAACTCCGATGGCCGAACCGATGCGCCGATTCTGGCTGGGAATGAATTCCGACCGGGAAAATATCAATTGGTATTCTATGTAGCCGACTACTACAAAAACAAAGGTGTGGAATTGGATGGCGTGCCTTTCCTAGACGATGTGGTTATTCGCGTCGGCTTGGATGATCCCGATGCGCACTACCACGTTCCGCTTTTAGTCTCACCATACAGTTTCTCGACTTATCGGGGCAGTTAGTCCCGTGACCTAGAACTTCGAACTAGGCTCAACCGACAAATATTAAACAGATTAGTGCGTGATGTGTGCATCCCAAAAGGTGTGCACTCACTAAACACGCTCATATAAAAATACTAATAACGTTATTAGTTAGAGAGTTGATGACTAATCAACTGATAGCTAAAGAAATAGCGGCTAGGAAAAAACCTTAAAACTTAATATTGAAATCTCGCTGTATTCAATAAATGGATCACAACATAAAAGGACTTGCTGACATGAGTGAGAGTAAAACAGAAATACTCAACCAAGATGCGAATAACGGAATTTTAGAGAAACTCTTTAAAATTAAGGCACACGGAAGCAGTGTGAAAAATGAGTTGGTCGGCGGTGTCACCACCTTCGCAACCATGGCTTACATTATCTTCGTTAACCCACAAATTATGGCCGCATCGGGTATGGATGCAGGAGCGGTATTCGTCGCAACCTGTATTGGTGCAGCTATCGGTTGTTTGTTAATGGGGTTATTTGCGAACTGGCCTGTCGGCCTTGCACCGGGCATGGGCTTGAATGCCTTCTTCTCGTTCACTGTAGTAAGCGAAATGGGCTACAGCTGGGAAGTGGCACTGGGTGCGGTGTTTATCTCAGGTATCTTGTTTGTCGGGATGAGTTTCTACAAAGTCCGCCAATGGATCATTGAAAGTATCCCTGTGAGTTTACGTTACTCCATGACTGCGGGCGTTGGTTTGTTCTTAGGTCTAATTGGCTTAAAAACAGCGGGTATCGTCGTCGAAAACCCAGCAACTTTGGTTTCATTGGGTGACTTCACGAAACCAGAAGCTCTGCTTGCTGCGATTGCATTCTTGATCATTGCGGTTCTGAGTGAGCGTAAAGTGTTTGGCGCGGTGCTTATCGGTATTTTGAGTGTAACGCTAGTCGGCATGATGCTTGGCCTAGTTCACTACGATGGCTTCTTCGCTGCACCACCAAGCCTAGCTCCTACCTTTATGGCAATGGATATCGCAGGCGCACTGAACGTATCGATGATCAGCGTTATCTTGGCTTTCCTTTTTGTAAACATGTTTGACACAGCCGGTACGTTGATGGGTGTGGCTGAGCGTGCAAATCTGACCAATCCTGAAACGGGTAAGATTGAAGGCCTGAGCAAAGCACTGAAAGCAGACAGTATTTCAAGCGTGGCAGGTGCGTGTGTGGGTTGTCCACCAGTAACCAGTTATGTAGAGAGTGCAGCCGGTGTTGCAGCAGGCGCACGTACTGGCCTTTCAGCAATAGTGGTTGGCGTATTGTTCTTAGCGGCAATTTTCCTATCACCGCTTGCTGGCATGATCCCCGCTTACGCAACCTCTGGCGCGTTAATTTACGTAGCGTTCGTGATGATGAGCAGCATGCAGCACGTTGATTGGAAAGACTTCACCAACGGTGCTCCCGCAGCCATTACAGCGTTAATGATGCCTCTGACCTTCTCTATCGCGAATGGTATCGCACTGGGTTTCATTACCTACACAGTGCTGAAACTGGCGACAGGTAAAACAAAAGACGTCTCGATTTCGATGTACTTCTTAGCGGCTATTTTTGTCGCGAAGCTCGTGTTCATCGGTTAATCACCCAACGTAACTATCGCTTGGCTTGTTCGCAGGCCGAGCTATCAAGACACATGCTAGAACAACATTTTTAAGAAAGCTAATTGCATTGATGACGAGAGAGCAGAAACCCTACCGATTCAGTGCACTTTTTTATGACCCTACGCAGTTTGTAGAAGTCATTATTTGACCGCCAATCGCCTGTAAACGGAAACGCAGGCAGAGGAATATCAAATGAAACTTCTGTACACCCTAAATGAAAGACCGCCTCACGGCTTAACCTTCCTACTCGCATTACAGCACATGCTCGCCTCGATTGGTGGCATCGTCGCTGTTCCCCTTATTGTCGGCGCGTCAATTGGCTTGCCTAACACCGAGATCGTTTCGCTGATCAATGCTGCGCTGCTGGCGTCAGGTATTGTGACCGTCGCTCAATGTCTCGGTTTTGGCCCTGTTGGTATTCGGCTGCCCGTTGTGATGGGTTCGAGCTTTGCCTTTTTGGGCGTCGCCATTTCAATCGGCAATGAAGGCGGTGTCGCCGCTATTATGGGCTCGGCACTTATCGGCTCATTCGTGGTAATTGGTGCCAGCTTCTACATGGACAAGGTTCGGAAACTGTTCCCAACCGTGGTAAGTGGTGTGGTGGTTACCTTAATCGGTTTAACCATTTTACCGGTTGCCATGAATTGGGTCGGAGACTCTCCTGCCAACACAGAACAATTCGCGACCTTACCAAAGCTGTTTCTAGCCCTTGTATCTTTAGGGATTGTGGTCGGCGTATCGGTTTACTGTAAAGGCGCGGTTGCTGCTTCAGCTATCGTGATTGGTTTAGCGGGCGGTTACATTGTGGCGCTATCGCTTGGCATGGTCGACCTCGAGCAAATAAGTTCTGCCGCTTGGGTTGGCGGCCCTGAACCCTTCAAATATGGCTTCACCTTTTCTGCGAGTGCCATCATCAGCATGAGCTTGGTGTACATCGTGGTTATCGCTGAAGCAACCGGTGACTTCATGGCGCTTGGCAACAACTGCCAAACCCAAGTATCCGGTAAAGACTTAAAACGTGGTCTATTGGGCGATGGCCTTGGCAGTACCTTATCTTCGATTTTAACGGCAATGCCACTGGCATCGTTCAGCCAAAACGTCGGTATTGTGGGTATCACAGGTGTAGCAAGTCGTTATGTAGTGGCTGCAACCGGTGGTTTGCTAATTTTAGGCGGTTTATTCCCGAAATTAGCCGCTATTGCCGTCACGATTCCGAAACCTGTTCTAGGTGGTGTGGGGTTTGTGATGTTCGGAATGATTGCCTACGCGGGTATCCGCATGTTGATCAAAGCCGCAGACACCAAGCGAAATGCCTTGGTAATCTGTGTAGGTTTGGCGTCTGGCTTGGCCGTCACTTTCGAACCAAGATTGCTGCAACACTTGCCGCATGATCTAGCGAACTTTCTTCATTCTGGCATTACAACAGGCACCATCATGACGGTTCTTCTAAACCTTGTGTTGCCGAAATCTTCACGAGCAGAAGAGCAAGAAGCACTGGCCGAAAGCCAAGCGCAAGTTGAGCTAGAAATGAAAGAGCAAGCTGAAGAAGAACGACACTCAGACGAGCAATTAGAGATTCAACAAGCAAGTACAGAAGCAGACGTTCAAGCGGCATCAGATAACCCTGAGCCAAAAACGAACTAGATAAATCGCTAACGAGCGTAAAACCGATTTCCGTAGAATCACGGGCGTAACGATAACAGTGAATGTCTCATCGCCCTTGATTCGAATTTATCTTTCAACAACAAATACCAAATAAAGACCCTCTTCCCTGAAAAGGCTGAGATGGCTAAGGACTACTATGAATGGAAACCATCTGGATTAAGAATCCTCTCGCAATCTACACTGGCTCACACGCTGATGCAGAAGGCGGCATTGTCATTAAAGGTAATACAATCATTGAGCTGGTTGGCAAACACAAAGAGCCGACCTTACCCGTAGATTACAGCGTCGACGCCTCTCGTCATGTTGTGACTCCTGGGCTTATCAATGCGCACCACCACTTCTATCAAACCCTAACGCGAGCCTACCCCGGCGCACTCAATAAAGAACTCTTCCATTGGCTACAAAGCCTCTACCCAGTTTGGGCCAACCTCGATTCGGAGATGATGAGCCTTGCTACAGAGCTTGCTCTGGTTGAGCTTATGATGTCGGGTTGTACTACAGCTTCCGATCACCATTACTTATTACCAAACGGGCTTGAGCACGCTATTGATTTACAAGTCGAGGCGGCCGAGAAGCTGGGTGTAAGAGCAATTTTCACTCGCGGTTCTATGAGCCTAGGGGAGGATGAAGGTGGGCTACCTCCAAGACACACCATTCAAACCGAGCAGACCATCATTGATGACAGCCAACGCTTGATTCGTGATTACCACCAGCGTGATGAAGGGGCGATGATTCAAATCGCACTCGCGCCTTGTTCGCCGTTCTCTGTCACCACAGATCTGATGAAAGAAACCGCTAAGATAAGTGAGCGTGAGAACGTAATGATGCACACGCACTTATGTGAAACACTTGATGAAGAGGACTTCTGTATTGAGAAGTTTGACCTGCGCCCTGTGGATTACCTAGAGGATGTGGGTTGGTTAAACGAACGCACTTGGCTTGCTCATGGCATTCACTTCAATCCAGAAGAGATCAAACGTTTAGGTAAAGCGGGAATCGGTATTAGCCACTGCCCTACCTCCAATATGATGTTGGCTTCCGGTATTTGTAAGAACAACGACCTTGAAGCGGCTGGCGTAAAAGTGGGGCTTGGTGTGGATGGATCGGCTTCGAATGACGGCTCCAATATGATTGCCGAAGTACGCATGGCGATGTACCTACAGCGCCTGCAATACGGTTCCGCCAACGTTTCACACTTTGATGCATTGCGCTGGGCAACCTCAGGATCTGCCGCTGCAATGGGCAGAACGGATATCGGCACGTTAGAAGTTGGCAAACAAGCCGATATCGCGATGTTCAAGCTTGATGACATTCGCTTCTCTGGCAGCCACGACCCACTCGCTGCACTATTGCTTTGTGGTGCTCAACAAGCAGATAAAGTGATGGTTGCCGGCAAGTGGCGAGTTAACGATGGCGCTGTGATTGGCGTAGACATGGAGCAACTGATGCACCGCCACCATGCGGCAGCCATGAAGCTAGGTAAGCTGGCGATGAATAATTAAAGTTCGTGTATTTTGAGCTTATCTAAACAAGAAAGGCCGACATATTGTCGGCCTTATTCATTCTGTTCGATTACTAAAGCCAGGTTTAAGTCCTAATCCATCAAGCTCTTCGACTTAATCGCTTTCTTAGACAGTTCTTTCGCGAACTCAGTAATGTCGGCTTCAAACTCATCAACGCTTTGGCGGATGTCGTCCAGTTGAACCGTCTGCATCACGCGGTTTTCCATTACGATTTGGCCGTTAACAATGGTCGTGTCGATGTTGCTTGGGTTCGCTTGATAAACCAAGGTCGCGTATGGGTCGTAGCTTGGCATCATGTTCGCTGATTGTGTCTCGACAATCACTATGTCTGCTTTTTTACCGACTTTCAAAGAACCAATTTGGTCTTCCATGTGTAAGGCTTTAGCGCCACCTAAGGTCGCCATTTCAATCACTTGCTCAGGAATCATGATAGTGCGGTCAGAATGCTTTAAACGTTGCATATTTGCAGCGTAGCTTAGGGTACGCATGATATCGACTTGATTTGAGCTCATTGGGCCATCGGTTCCCAAGCCGATTCGCATATCAGCACGGTACATATCCCATGCTGGTGCGATGCCGGTTGCACCTTTAGCGTTCGCCATTGGGTTGTATGAGATCCCTGCATCAGCTTGCTTTAGAAGCTTTTGATCGCTCTCTGAAAGGTGGATACCGTGAGCAATGACTACACGCTCGTCCAGCACACCAATTTCACTCATGTATTCGACTGGCGACGTGGCCTTAGTTTCATCTTTGATGCGCTTCTCTTCATTTGGGAATTCAGCAACGTGAATTAACACCGGCACATCATATTGAGCAGACAGTTTGTTGATTTCTTGAAGCTTGTCTTTGCTCACTGTGTACACCGCGTGTGGTGCGTAAGCAGGTGTAATCAGCTCGTCGTTTTGGTACTGCTCAATGAAGCCTTTGGCATAATCGATACCGCCATAAGGTTCTTTAGCGTCTACCACAGGGAACTTAATCACGGTCTCGCCGAGCACCGCACGCAGGCCAACTTCTTTGGTCGCTTTTGCCATTTCATCCATGTGGTAATACATGTCGGCATAAGTCGTGACACCACTTTGTGCCAACTCGATACTGCCTAGCTTGGTCGCGTTATAAATCAGTTCACGGCTTAGCTTTTCGGCTTCAAGCGGGAAGAAGTAAGCGAATAATCGGTTGGAAATACCCTCTTCACCTAAACCGCGAAACGCAATCATAGGAAGGTGGTTATGAGCATTGACCATACCTGGCATAACAATACCGTCTTGAGCATCAATCACTTTTTCTGCGCGATATTGAGTCATTAAATCCTCGGTACCGACTGCGATGATCTGGTCGTTTTTCACTACAACAACACCATCTTCAATCACATCCATTTCTGAATTGATGGTGAGAACCTGTCCGTTGGTGATGATCAGATCAGCGTTGTATGTTTGCGTCGCGACCGTTGAACCGCAACCTGCAAGCAGAACTGCGCTGATGGTGCATGCCAAGCTTTTAAGCGTCATTGCTAAACCTTAATGTTGTGCGTGTAATATTGTTAGCGGCTTCATCTATAAGTTTCCAGCTTTTCGCTTTTCAGAAGAGTAAGTGCCGCCAATTTTCGCGATACTATAACCTGTCATTTAAATAAAATGGCATACCTAATCGAACCGAATTCAAGATAAATGAGTTATTGCACAACAGGTCACAAAAGAGGTTCTGTGCTTATAGTCACTCACACACCTAGATAAACGTTCAAACAACATTAGCTTTTCACACCACAGCCTTTAATCACTAACTGTGTGATGAACTGAGCGGCATCGGCATAGTCTTTATCATCGAGCTGTTCTTTCTGCATCACGCTGCAAATCTGCCATCCAAAATCAGCGTAGGTTTGAGTAGCCGCCCAGATGGTAAACATCAGGTGGTGTGCAGGGACGTCATCCATTAAGCCTTGTGCTGACCACGTTGAGAACTTATCGAGGATCATCTGGGATTGCTTATACAGCTCATCGCCAATCTCTTTCGGCAATACTTTAGCGCCAGACATCACTTCATTGGCAAATACCTTAGAGGCATGTGGATGGTCGCGAGAAATGATCAGCTTGGTTTGAATATACTGAGACAAGGCTTCAACAGGATCGCTGAGTTCTTCAATCGGACGAGACGCTTCTAGTAAGGGCTGAGTGACGGTTTCAAGCACAGCGCTGTAGAGCTTATCTTTAGAGCTGAAATAATAGAATACGTTAGGTTTGGGAATGTCGGCCGCTTTTGCGATATCGGCCATTTTTGTTGCGGCATAACCATGAGTGGCGAATTGTTCACACGCGACTTCGATGATTAAATCTTGATTCTTTTGTCTGATCCTAGACATATTGCATCCTTTACAGCTCGTTACTGAAATCATAGTAATCAACGTGCTTCATTAGTCCAGAAGATAATTTCAGAACTCAAGGTCACAGCATTGATAACAATAAAATGGTCGCTCTATTTGTTAAGAAGCGACCATTCCATACCGTGTTTTTGAGCTGTTCAAATTAAAGAATCAATATCGCGCGGAAGTCATTCACATTGGTCAACGTCGGGCCCGTGGTAAGAAGCACATCGACTTGCTTGAAGAAATCGTAGCTGTTGTTGGCATCGAGGTAGTCTTGCGCTTTAAGCGACAGGCTCGAACCTTGTTGCCATGTTTGAGGTGTAATCCACGCGCCCGCATTGTCTTCCACACCATCAATCCCGTCGGTATCGGCAGCCAATGCAAATATATTGTCTTGGCCTTTGAGCTCGTTATATAGGCTCAACAAGAACTCACAGTTACGCCCACCGCGACCATTGCCTTTAACGGTTACTGTGGTTTCGCCACCAGAAAGTATCACGCAAGGCGCCTCAAATGGATGCTTATGATTTGCCACTTGCTTAGCCAGCGCAGCATGAACCTTCGCGACATCTCGCGCTTCCCCCTCTATGCAATCACTCAACACATAAGCCGGAATACCCAAGCCTTCGGCTTCTGCAGCGGCAGCTTCCAATGCTGACATTGGGGTTGCGATAATATGATGCTCGGCGTTCTTCCAACAGACGTCATCTGGTTTCACGGTTTCTGATTCTGGGTTGTTCAACCATTCAAATGCCGAAGGTGGTGTTTCAATTCGATAACGTTCCAGTATTGCCATCGCATCAAAGCGGGTGGCGGTGTCTGGTACGGTTGGGCCCGATGCAATCACACTGATGTCATCGCCCGGCACATCTGAAATCGCCAATGAGACGACTCTTGCCGGGTAAGCGGCCTTTGCTAGTCGCCCACCTTTGATTGACGATAAATGCTTACGCACACAGTTCATCTCATCAATAGCCGCGCCAGATTTAAGCAGTGCTTTATTGATTTGTTGCTTCTCTGCCAAGCTGATGTCGCCACCGGGCAAGCTTAGTAATGCAGAGCCACCGCCAGACAGTAGGCAAATAACCGTATCGTCAGCGCTCAAGTCACTCACCAATTGCAGCATACGTTGGCTTACTTCTAAGCCCATCGCATCCGGAACTGGGTGCGCCGCTTCAATCACCTCAATATGTTCGCAAGGGGCGGTGTGCTCATAACGAGTCACCACCAGGCCTTCAAGGTCACGCAACGCAAGGTCTTGTTGTTTCTTTGCCTGCCAAACCGCTTCAAGCTCAGCTGCCATTGATGCGGCTGCTTTTCCTGCTCCTATCACCACAGTTCGCCCAGCTTGGTTAGCAGAGCGATAAAAAATGTCTTGAGGAAGAAAAGGTTCGATGTGATTTTTAGGTAGCGCCTGATTAACAGCACTTGAGAAAAGGGTTTGCAGAAACTGCTTAGCATCAATGTCCATCAGCCACTCCTTAGTTGACGGAGAAAAAAAGAACCCCGATACAAGGCTAAAGGGTGCCTGCTAAGATCAAGTTGGAAAGGAACAACTTCAACCTCTGCCTCATATCAGGAACGCGTATAAAAGGAGACGAAACTACGCGATTTATAAACAAACTGTTTGAAACTGGGGGCTAACTTCTCGAAGCTAGCCCGGATTCATTGGTTTTAGTTTCAGCAGAAACGACAAAACCAATTATTTAGACGGATTACTCGTTAAGGATTAGCGAATTGAGTGATCAGAACGCTTCTCTATCGCTTGAATCAGCGCAGAGTGGTCCCAACCTTCACCGCCCATTTCAGCACATTCGCCAAATAGCTCTTGCGCGATAGCTGTGTTTGGCAGCGCAACGCCTAGCTCTTGTGCGCCCGTTAGCGCAAGGTTTAGATCTTTCTGGTGAAGCGAGATTCTAAAGCCCGGGTCAAAGGTGCCTTCAACCATTCGCTCGCCGTGTACTTCCAAGATCTTAGAGTTAGCAAAGCCGCCTAGTAGCGCCTGACGCACGCGTGCTGGATCTGCACCGGCTTTCGAAGCAAAAACTAAGGCTTCGGATACCGCTTCGATATTCAGAGCAACGATGATCTGGTTGGCAACCTTACACGTTTGGCCAGCACCGTTATCACCCACCAGCGTGATGTTTTTACCCATGGTTTCAAATAGCGGACGTGCTTTATCAAAGGCGTCTTGCTCACCACCAACCATGATAGTCAGCGCTGCATTAATAGCGCCGACTTCGCCACCTGATACCGGAGCATCTAGGTATGACGCGCCACCTTCGTTGATTCGTGCGGCAATCGCTTTGGTCGCGATTGGCGAGATTGAACTCATATCGATAACCAATTTTCCAGCTGCGCCACTCGCCATTAGGCCTTGCTCGACACCGTTCTCACCAAACAGGACATCTTCCACTTGAGGCGTATTAGGCACCATTAGGATAATGACATCCGCCGCCTCTGCCGCTTCTGCTGGTGAGTGGTAGACCGTTGCGCCCGCTGCCACAAGATCGGCAGGTGCTGCATTAAAGTGATCCGACAGAATCAATTCATGACCCGCTTTTTGAAGGTTACTCGCCATAGGTTTACCCATGATGCCAGTTCCGATAAATGCAATTTTAGACATGTTGTTCTCCTTAACGTTTGAGGGTTACCAGACGCAATTAACGGTACTGGTGCAGCCAACCAAGGCCTTCTGTCGTTGTTGTTTTTGGCTTGTATTCGCAGCCAACCCAGCCTTGATAGCCAAGCTCATCAAGATAATTGAGCACGAATGGGTAATTGATTTCGCCAGTACCCGGTTCGTGTCGGCCTGGATTATCCGCCAGTTGCACGTGTGCGATTTGGCCAATGTTCTGCTGCATGGTCGGCGTTAAATCGCCTTCCATAATTTGCATGTGATAAATATCGTATTGGATAGAAAGGTTATCGCTCCCTACCTCTTTGATAATCGCTTTGGCTTGCTCAGTCGTGTTCAAGAAGAAGCCCGGAATATCACGGGTATTGATCGCTTCTATCACTAGACTGATACCTTCTGCTGCTAGCGCGTTCGCCGCGTAATGCAGGTTAATCACAAACGCTGATTGCGCGTCTTGTTGAGTAACACCTTGCGGAACAATCCCGGCCAAGCAATTCACTTGAGTACAACCCAGTGCTTTTGCGTAAGCGATGGCTTTAGGTACACCCGCTTGAAACTCTTCAACGCGTGCAGGGTCGACCGCGATACCACGGTCGCCAGCATCCCAATCACCCGCGGGCAGGTTAAATAGCACTTGCTCTAGGTTATTAGCGTCGAGCTTTTGTTTAATCTCATCGGCATCAAAGGCGTAAGGGAAAAGGTATTCGACACCTTGAAAGCCCGCTTCTGCGGCGGCTTCAAAGCGATCCATAAAATCGACTTCCGTGAATAACATTGACAAGTTTGCTGCAAATTTTGCCATGACTCTGTCCTTATTCTTTATCTGTAAATAATCTGGTTGTTTGTAGTAAAGCCTCGCTCTATCGGAGGCTTTCCGTAGGGCTAAACCTCAGCTCTACGGATACACATTACTTAATGATTACTTGTACGCCAGCGCCGTTGGAGCATCACCGCGGCTTTCGGCAAGCGGTTCAAATTCGTTGATCGCATTAATCTCAACGCCCATCGCTATGTTGGTTACTCGCTCAAGAATCAGCTCAACAACAACCGGGACTTTATGCTTGTTCATCAGCTCTTTTGCTTGCTCAAACGCTGCTGCAATTTGCTCTGGTTCACGAACTCGAATCGCCTTACAACCTAGGCCTTCAACAACTGCGACATGGTCTACCCCGTAGCCTTCAAGCTCTGGTGCGTTCTGGTTATCAAACGCCAGTTGTACACAATAATCGATATCAAATTGGCGCTGCGCTTGGCGAATCAAACCTAGGTAAGAGTTGTTCACCAGTACATGGATGTATGGCAGGTTGAACTGAGCACCTACCGCCAGTTCTTCGATCATGAATTGGAAATCATAATCACCAGAGATAGCGACGATATCGCGATTTGGATCAGCCGCTCGGACACCCAATGCGGCTGGTGTTGTCCAACCTAGCGGGCCAGCTTGACCACAGTTGATCCAGTTACGCGGCTTATAAACATGCAGGAACTGAGCGGCAGCGATTTGCGACAAACCAATCGTACTCACATAACAAGTGTCACGACCAAATGCCTTGTTCATCTCTTCATAAACACGCATCGGTTTCATTGGTGCTTCATCAAAATTGGTTTTACGCAGCATGGTCGACTTGCGTTCCTGACACTCACTTGCCCAAGCATTTCGGTTCGGCAGCTTGCCAGCATCACGCCACTCTTGCGCCACTTCAACCATTAGCTCTAGTGCTGCTTTCGCATCAGAGACAATGCCTAAATCAGGACAGAACACGCGTCCAATTTGCGTCGGTTCAATGTCGACGTGTACGAACTTGCGGCCTTCGGTATAAACATCCACAGAACCGGTATGACGGTTAGCCCAGCGGTTACCCACACCAAACACGAAATCAGAATTAAGCATGGTTTCATTACCGTAACGGTGAGAGGTTTGTAGCCCTACCATACCCGCCATTAACTCATGATCATCCGGAATCGAGCCCCAACCCATTAAGGTTGGAATCACAGGAACACCAGTGATCTCGGCAAACTGCTGCAACAATTCAGACGCGCCAGCGTTAATCACGCCACCACCAGATACAATCAGCGGTTTTTCAGATTGAGACATCATGGTTAATGCTTTCTCAACCTGCGCGCGTGTCGCTTTTGGTTTGTATGGTTCAAGCGGCTCATAGGTATCGATATCAAACTCAATCTCAGCCAGCTGAACATCAATCGGTAGATCAATCAGGATTGGACCCGGGCGACCCGAACGCATTAAATGAAAGGCTTTTTGGAATGCGCGTGGCACTTGTGCAGGTTCCAGCACCGTAGTCGCCCATTTAGTCACTGGTTTAGCGATAGATTCAATATCGACCGCTTGAAAATCTTCTTTGTGAAGACGAGCACGTGGCGCTTGGCCGGTGATGCATAGAATTGGAATCGAATCTGCAGTCGCAGAATAAAGACCCGTGATCATGTCCGTTCCCGCAGGACCAGAAGTACCAATACACACACCTATATTGCCTTGATTAGTACGCGTGTACCCTTCAGCCATATGGGATGCACCCTCTACGTGACGAGCTAAGACGTGGTCGATTCCTCCGAGTTTTTTCATAGCCGCATACATAGGGTTAATTGCTGCGCCGGGAACACCAAATGCGATGTCTACACCTTCACGTTTAAGCACCTCTACCGCTGCTTCAATCGCTTTCATAATTGCCATTCGAACCTCCAGTTCAGATTGTATACAATTAAACTAACTTTTGTGTACTATGAACCATCCTCGCTATTTATCAACCCCAGAATGAAACAATTTTGTTACATCAACCCATCACATTAAGTACGCACTTACCCTGAAAAGCTTACAATTCATTGCTTTACATAAAATATCTTTACGTAAAAATAAATTACAAAAAGACCAAATGATAAATAAATGTTAAATACCGTTTGATTGTTTACAATTTCTACAATATAAATATCCTTAAAAAGAGCATTTTGTATACAAAGTTACATCGTATTGTTCAAAGGAGACAACAATGATGAATGACGTAAAAGAGAGAGAAGAAGTACAGTGTATGCAGGTACTCGGGAATATGGACAACTCCGAGTACAAAGAGATCTTGTCTAAAGATGCATTAAAGTTCTTAGAAGCCCTTGTTAATAAGTTTGGAGATCGCCGTCATACCCTGCTAAATGACCGCGACATAAAACAAGCTCAATATGACAACGGCGAGTTACCCAATTTCAGAAAGGACACCATCTCCATTCGTCAGAATAAAGAGTGGAAGGTAGCAACACCGCCACCAGAGCTACTGGATCGCCGCGTAGAGATCACCGGCCCTATCGAAAGAAAAATGGTGATCAACGCGCTAAACTCAGGCGCGAAAGTCTTCATGTGTTGTTTTGAAGATGCGTCTTCCCCGACTTGGGCCAATATGGTCGAAGGGCAAATCAACCTAAGAGACGCCAACCTTGGCACCATTAGCTACTTCGATGAGAAGAAGCAGAAGCGTTACCAATTAAACGACGATCCTGCACTGCTGATCGCACGCCCACGAGGGATCCACCTTCCTGAGCAATCCATCCAATTCAACAATCAGCCTATCGGCGGTTGCTTGATGGACTTCGCCTTGTACTTTTTCCATAACTATCAATCACGAGCACAACAAGGTTTAGGGGTTTACTACTACATTCCCAAGCTTGAGAGCATGGAAGAAGCACAGTGGTGGGACGATATTTTCAGCTTCACCGAAAACTATTTCCACGTACCCAAAGGCACCATTCGTGCGACCGTGTTGATTGAAACTCTGCCAGCCGTATTCCAAATGGAAGAGATCTTATACGCCATGCGTGATCATATCGTAGCGATGAACTGTGGCCGTTGGGATTACATCTTCAGCTACATCAAAACGCTGAAAAACCATAAAGACCGCATCTTGCCAGACCGCCACGGGATCGGCATGGATCAAGAATTCCTCAACGCCTATAGCCAACTGTTGGTGCGCACTTGTCACGCTCGTGGCGCATTAGCAATGGGTGGGATGTCAGCCTTTATTCCAGCAAAAGACCCGCAAGAAATGGCGCGAGTGACGGCCAAAGTCATTGAAGACAAACAGAGAGAATCTCAAAACGGACACGATGGCACATGGGTCGCGCACCCTGCACTGGTTGATTTGGCAATGTCGATATTCGATAAGCACTTAGATGGCAAAGTAAACCAAATGGATTTCCAAAGCCCAGAGCATGTGATCAATGCCGACACGTTGCTAAAGCCTTGTGAAGGCAGTCGCGACGAAGCAGGAGTACGTAAGAATATACGCATTGCGCTTTATTACATTGAGGCTTGGATCCAAGGCTACGGTTGTGTGCCTATCTACGGCCTTATGGAAGATGCCGCGACCGCTGAGATCTCGAGAGCCAATATCTGGCAATGGATCCACCACGGGGTAACACTTGATGATGGCCAAACCTTTACCAAATCACTATTCCACTCTTGGCTTTACCAAGAGCTAGACACCATAAAACATGAAGTCGGAGACTCGCGCTATGCAGCAGGTCGATTTGAAGAGACAGCTGATCTTTTCTATCAACTTTCTACAGCCGATGAGTTCGCTGCCTTCCTAACTTTACCCAGCTATGGGCTGTTACAAGAGTCCAGTTAGGACTCTTGTACCGAACTGAATCAGTCAATGATGCTCACCAACAAGAGTCATGATTGGCTGACTTAGCTTGGTACACGGCCCCTTGAAAAACTAGGAGATAACATGGGAAGTTTGACTCTACAACAAGCGTTAACCATCATCGATGGCACCTTACAAGCGGGAAACAAGATCCACACTGAGCCTTTGACGGTCGCCGTCTTAGACAGCGGTGGCAAACTGATTTCTCTGCAACGTCAAGACGGCTCTAGCATGATGCGACCAGACATCGCGATCGCTAAAGCGTGGGGGGCACTCGCACTGGGTTGTTCCTCTAGAAAACTCGCCCAAGATGCTGACAACCGACCAGCATTCATCTCCGCCGTAAACGTGCTCGCACACGGAAACATGGTGCCAGTACCAGGGGGGCTACTGATTCGAGACAAGGATAAAACGGTATTGGGTGCTATCGGGGTCAGCGGTGACATCTCAGACATCGATGAAAGCTGCGCCATCAACGGCATTGGCTGCGCAGAACTGTTCAGTGACGAGATGCTGCAAGCTTAACTCGCCAATTCGCTGTACTTGAAGTTCTTAAACAAGCACAAAAAAACCGAAGCGATTAAGCTTCGGTTTTTTATTGAATCTAAAGGAAGATCAGAAAAACTACTCGTACGCGCTCAACCATGTTTTCAGAAGTTGGTTGGTGTTCTTCTTCTGACTCGCAGACAATGATTTAACCAGTTTTTTCTGCATTTCGACATGTTCAGTCATCATTTGGTCAATCAGAATAAGACCATCTTTGGTTAACTGGACACTCACGCTGCGTCTGTCTTCTTTGCTGTGTTCACGACTGATCAGCCCTTTGGCTTCTAGCTTATCAAGGCGATTGGTCATCGCGCCAGATGTCAGCATCATGGATCCAATCAGTTCAGATGGCGTCAGTCGGTAAGGCTTCCCAGAACGTCGCAACGTCGCCAGCACATCAAACTCACCCAGCTTCATGTCGTATTTTTTATGAAGCTCGGCAACTTGCGTCTCCATATACTTGGCAATACGCATAATCCTACCCATCATTGCCATAGGCTCAGTATCTAGTTCGGGCTTTTCCTTTGCCCATTGCTCTACTACGCGGTCGATAGCATCCATTTGCAATCTCGCTCCGTTGTTAGTCTGATTACTTCAAACTAGTTTAACATAAAGATACTTTACAACCACTAGTTCTCAGTATACAGTTCACACAATAGTTATCTTAACGTAAAGATATTTTAAATGAACATATTATTAGCAATGATCCCCGCGTTCTTTTGGGGAACAACCTATGCAGTGACGCAATTTACGCTACAGGAGTGGCCACCATTATTATTGGGTGCTTTGCGTGCGTTACCTGCTGGTTTGTTATTGCTAGCAGTAAAACCAACACTGCCTAAAAAAGGCGAGTGGCAAATCATTTTCACACTGGGCCTTATCAATATCGCGACCTTCTTTGGCTTGATCTTCGTGATGGCGCTAACGCTGCCTTCGGCAATCTCTGGTGTGGGTATGATCTCTGTGCCAGTGTTCGCGATGATCTTCCACTGGGTAGTGAAAAAACAGCGCCCGCATCTGATTCAAGCCCTTTCGGGTATTGGCTTGATCACCTTAGCGTGGATACTGTTTAACCCAAGCCAAATTGCTCTGAACCCAATCGGTTTAGGCGCAATGTTCGCCGCAATAATGTGTATTGTCATCGGCAGCAGCATTACCAAGTCACTGGGTAACCGCATGCACTGGTGGAAGGTATTAACGTGGCAGTTGATTCTGGGTGGTACGATTTTGTCTGTCGCGTCTGGCGTTCATGCATTCATCGACCCGCAGCCTTATGTTAATGCCGTGACTCATTTCGATACTCGTAATGCTATGGGACTCGTGTGGGTGATTGGCCTAAACACAGCGCTGGGTTACGGCATGTATGTGTGGTTGCTACAACGTATGTCGGTGGTTGATTTCACCTTCGGTGGCATCGCAAACCCAGTAGCTGGCATCGTGACCGGTATGGTGTTGATGGGTGAATCATTCACTGCAGTACAATACTCACTAATGACCGGCATGATAGTGATGTCACTGCTACCACAACTTATCCTTGCGGTAAGACAATCCAAACAAGTCAAGCCTGTTACGCAGTAGACGCAGCCTCTTAAACGTATTGTTCAAAAACGCGCCTCATTGAGGGCGCGTTTTTTGTTGCTACGCTAACAGCAATAACCCAACAGCCATACTCGTTGAGTTGACCATTCCTTAAGTTAAATTAAACCTCACAAAGAACAATGACTTTACTTTAGCTATCTAAAGCGAATTTATTTTCTATAAAATAATCATACTAGAGATTTAATTTCCACAAAAAACTCAAATTAGAGATAAAAAGACAAAACTTTTCTCCGACTACCTTTCTATACTGTGCCACGTCATTAAGGCGCTACAAGCCTATGATTTAAAATAATTATTAATGAGTAGTCACCATGAATTCGAAGTCGCTAACTATTTTGCTTTTTGTCTCTGTTTGCTTAATTTGGGGAACCACTTGGTTCGCTATGGAAGTAGCATTGCATTCTATCCCACCTATTTTTGCTACTGCGTTGCGCTTTTTACTTGCAGCACCTCTGCTTGCAGTATTGGCGAAAGTCTTCAACCAACCACTGCTGTTCCCTAAAGGTAAGCGCCAATGGCTGCTTATTGTTGCGTTGATGTATTTCGCGATTCCGTTTACGTTGATGATCTATGGCGAGCAATACATCTCTTCAGGTTTAGCGTCGATCATCTTCGCCAACATGCCTGTGGTTGTGATGCTGATGTCTGGCTTATTCTTAGGTCTACGACTAGCGAAGCACCAGATATTCGGTTTGATTACTGCTGTTGTGAGCCTATGTCTAATCCTTGGTAATGAAATGCAGATGGGTGGCGATGACTACCTAATTGGCACGGTTTGCTTAGGCCTTGCTGTTGCGATTCACGCAGTGATGTATGTGCTGGTTCAAAAGCACTGCAAAGGCATTGAAGTACTAACCTACAACGCCGTACCGAGCCTAATTGCAGCTCTATTCTTGTTCGCTGTTTCAGCTATAGGTGAAAACGTGAATATTGAATCTTTCACTTGGGATTCAATCTCTGCTGTGGTTTACCTAGGCTTTGTGGCGAGTGTTGGCGGCATTGTTGCTTACTTTAAATTAGGTCAGGTTTCGACACCTTTCCAAGCATCTATTTGCTTTTTGATTTTCCCGGTAGTAGCGCTGCTAATATCTTGTTACGTCAACGGTGAAGTTCTGTCTGAACAATCATTGTTTATGATGATCCCCCTGCTTTGCGGCATTTTACTCACCAAGGCACCAAAGGGAATTTTCAAGCTGCGTACCGAATTAAAAACCGTAAGAAACTGATCCGCGTGAAACCTATTTTGCGGATTAGATAGTATCCGCCCCATGAACCC